>CALVPV010000001.1 GCA_944353935.1 uncultured Clostridia bacterium
ATTCTATGGGGGTGTTCGCCTCTACGAGTTTGCCGGGCGACCTGTCCGCTTCGTCCTGATCCCAGGACGTTGTAAACAGCCCAGTTATGGACGGGCCGAGAAAGGAGAAGAAAAAGAGCACTATGAGCGTCACCAGCCCCACCATAGAGAGCTTGGAGCGGAAGAACCTCCTTGCCACCACCGCCGCGGGAGAGAGCGTCTTTACCCTGTCTTCAATGTGTTCGGGCTCTGGCTCCTGCTGCGCGAGCTGATAGTCTGCGCCCGCCATCTCCGTTTCCGCCATCTCTTCCGCGGGCACGTTTACAAACTGCCCCGTAGCCTGATCGGGGGAGAGATCTTCCGGAGCGACGCCGAGGGCGCTTTCGCCGTTTAAAGGTTGTTTTTGGTTATCCATCGGCTTGACTCCTTATTTAGTGATCTTAACGCGCGGATCGACTACCGCGTACATCAGGTCGGCAAGCAGCATGCCGAGCACGGTAAGTATGGCAAGGAACATATTGTAGCCCATTACAAAGGGTATGTCGCCCTCCTTTAAGGCGGTATACGCTATGTTACCGATACCGGGTATGGCGAACATCTGCTCGGTTATCATCGCGCCGCTGAACAGCGTGGGCAGCGTGCCCGCAAGCAAAGTTACGAGCGGGACGAGCGTGTTGCGGAAGGCGTGCTTATATATGACCTTGCGTTCGCTCAAGCCCTTGGCGCGCGCCGTGCGGATGTAGTCGGCGTTGAGCACTTCCAGCGTGTTGGTACGCGTGTAGCGCATGAGCGAGCCGACGGAGAGGAACACCATTATGCCTACGGGCATTATAAGGTGCCATACCATATCCCAGAATATCGACCAGCCGGAGGCGCCTATGGGAAGGGTGCCGTGCAAGCCCTGTACGGGCAGTATGCCAAGGCCTACGGAAAAGACCTGTATACATATTGCCGCAAAGAAGAACGTGGGCAGCGCGGTGCCTATCATAGTGAGCACGTTGGACGCATAGTCCAGCACGCCGTACTGCTTGGTGGCAGCCTTTACGCCGAGGGGGATGGCTATTATTATTTCCAGGATGTATGCGGCAAACGCTATGCCGAAAGATACGCCCATGTTTTCAACTATGACGTCGCCCACGGGGCGGTCATATTTGAAGGATATGCCAAGGTCGCCCTGCAGCACGCCGAGCATCCACTTCCCATACCTTTCAAGTATTCCGAAGAATGAACGGTCATCCACGCCGAACAGTTCTTTAAGGCGGTCAAACTCTTCCTGCGTAATGTCGCCGTTGGTGAGCTGCTGGCCATATTTTATGGTCACGAAGTCCACGGGCAGCGAATTTATAAGGAAATAGATTATGAGCGAGACGCCTATAAGAACTATTATGGCGAGGCCGATTCGTTTTAAGACATATTTAACCATTGTAACTTACCGTTGCGATCATGGCATGACGCCCGATCAGACTTTATAGTCTGCGTTGTAGCCCACTTCCCATATCTTGTTAAACAGACTGTCGTATGCGTTGGGGTTTTGATTGAGGGTGGTGCCGTCTATCTTTTCACCGTTATATACGGTGAGGTCATACCTTTGATAGAGCGGGAATTCCACCGCAAGTTCCATAACGAGGTCGAGCGCATGCCAATAGTGCTGCCTGCGCTGCTTTTCATCGAGCACCTCGCGGGCTTCGTCTATAAATTTGGAAAGTTCCTCTATCACGCCGTATTCATATTCGTACTTGCCGCCGCTGCCATGATCCTTCTTTATTTCATTGTAGCCCCAGTTTACCGTACTGCCCGCTGTGGAGTTCATGTGGTATACCTGGTACATGTCGGGGTCGATGGTGGACGACCATGCAGCCGCCCATACGGTGAGCCCGCCGCGGGTAAGTTCGCTGAGCGCGGAGGCGTTGGTGACTACGCTTATTTCAAAGCCGATGCCGTTGAGTATCTCCTTTGCCTGCTGGAACACCTGCCATGCGGGGTGGTCGGTGGATTCGCCCGCAACGGTGAACTTTATGGGCTGTATGGGGTTGTCGTTGTTGTCCGCGAGCACCTTGCCGTCGCTTGAAATTTCAAAATCTGCTTTGCGGAGCATATCAAGGATCTGGTCGCCCGTTTTATCGTAAGAATAGTCCACGGTGATACCATCATCGACGGTGATATCATCATCGGTGGTGAAAGAATATGGCGTTTTGCCACCCTCACTATCGGGGGGATATGCCCACGATTCAAGGGACATCGGGCGGTAGATGGGTTCACTGTTGCCGGCGCCGAAGTAGGTGTTGATGAGGTCTATGTTCATAGCCTTCATTATGGCGCGGCGCACCCACACATTGGAAACTTCCTCCTTGCCGGCATTGATGCCCACATAGCCGTAGCCGTTGGTGCGGGTCTTGTCCCATTTAAGGTAGCTTATACTGTTGAGGGCATTGATATTATCCGACGTGCAGTTGGGGGTGCCCACGTCTATTGTCCTGCTCTGCAGGGACTGCAGCATGACGTTGGAATTTATCTTTTGATACTGTAAGTACTTTATGCGGGCATTTTGGATGGGGCCGCCATTTTCAACGCCGTCGAGCAGGTCAAAGTAGGTATTGCGCTCATAGTAGACGCGGCCCACCGATTCAAACTGACCGGGTGTGGGATACTTTTGATCTGCAGAAAGGCCGCTGCTGGTGCTTGCCTTGTAGGGACCGGCGCCCACGGGAACGCGCTGGCGCTGGCTGTTTTTGAGCACGTTGTTCATAAAGTCCGAGCTGTTGAACACCACGCCGTTTATAATGGGGTGGTCATCGCTCTCATACTTTTCAGCCTCCTCTGTGGGGGCATAGTAGTGCTGAGGGGCAACGGTGAAGGCAAAGTTCCATATAGCCTTGGGGTCCACCTTGTTTATGAGTATGGTGAGCACGTCGTATTCGCCGTCCAGCTCGTAAGATTTGCCATCCTCCCCTTCAAAGGTGTTGACCTTGCTTGTCTTGATGCCGGTTATTTCTTTGCCCTGGAAGGAAACGAGCTTGGAAATTTCATCGGAAAGGATATAGCTGTACAGCGTGTTTGTGGTGCTGCTGCCGAGCGCCGTGGACGCAAATGCAAGGTAGTCGAAGGCAAGGTTGTCAAAGTCGGGGTTGCCGTTTTCCTCATTGTCCCTGATGCCCACGGTACTTATGTAAGCCTTTTCGAGCGCCCATTCGCGGAGCTCATCTTCCGTCTTGCAGGCGGCAGCTTCTTCCTTCATCTGCTTGTTCTGGCCGTCGTTTTCAAAATCGAAGACATATACTTCGTAGATATTCTTTTTTACGTCCTCTTCGGTGACGGAATCGTCTGCAAGCACATAGTCGCCGTTTTCAGGATCTTCAAGTATAACAAAGTCCTTTAACGGCTTTTGATTACCGGGCTGCATTTCATAGTTGACCAAGCCGTACTGGAACAGGAAGTACTGCCAGTATTCGCCCTTTTCAAACATATAGGTCTTTCTTGATTCGTCAAAGCCGGAGACGGCGGCGTCATAGGCACTGTTGAGCTCAGTATCGTAATTTTCAAGGAAGTACCTGATATCCTCTTCCGTCTCTTCCCTCTCTGCTTCCGTCATACCGGAATACTGATATACATTGTTCGGTTTACCGTTTAAATCGTAATCGATATACCTGTCATTACACCAGTCATATATCCTGTCGAGGCGGTCTTCGGCTTTCTGCGCGGCAGTATTGTTGAGGTCTTCTTCAGTACCGCCGCCCTGGCTCCTGTAATCTTCCAAGCCGACGATATCGGTGGAGTACATTGTGGAGGAACCTGTATACGAGGGATCGAGGTACACGTACATGTTAAAGAGGACATCATCTATGGTGAGATCCTCGCCGTCGGAGAACTTGATACCCTTTTTTATGAGGAAGTTGTACTGCGTGTACGCCGCATTTGAAGGATCTACGACCTCATTTTGCTGTGTGCCGTCAAGGTACTTTATATTGAGGTCCTTGACTACGCAGGCTTCGTCGTCGCCGTAGACATAGTTGCCGTTTTCCGAATTGAGCATGCCTATCTGCGTCTGGCCGCTTATTTCGGAGTCGTATGCGGCAGTCGCAAAGAAGGGGCTGTATACGCCGTCCATGCCGTCTATGGCAAAGACTATGGGCGTCTTTTCCTCCGCCTCTGTAGATACATGCACATCGCCGCCCGGGGTGTCGGGGCCGGGACCGGGACCGGGATTCTTATCCGCGCAGCCCGCAAACAACCCGAATGCCATTACTGCGGCAAGCGATACCGCCAAATACTTCTTTTTCATCAGATTTTCACCTCGCTGAATTTTTCAAATGCCCTTTTAAGAGCGTCACTGTTGTACGATCGTTACTTCTATGGGTGTGCTACCTTCGCCGGGGACAAAGGTCTGCCCTACGCCGAGTTCGCCAAAGATGCCTTCATATTCGCCGCTGCCGTATACGACTTCAGCCACCAAAGTGGAACTTTTGATAACCGTAAGGGAACAGCCGTCAAAGACGATATTTGTGAACTTGCTAAGGTCGTAAGACGAGCCGTCCGCAGAGATAAATCCTACCGTGTAATAGTTAGGCAAATTTATCCTTTGTATGTACGTTACCGAGTAGGTAGCGTCTTTAAATACAATGTCGTGCAAGTAGCCGCCGTCGGTAAAGCCGAACTGGCTGTAAGCAACCGCCGACCTATCCCTGTCTTGAGTTTTAAAGTTAGAGATCGTATGGCCGTTGCCGTTGAATTCGCCGCTGTAACCGGAGAATGTGAAGCTATTGCCGTCCATATCGATATCTTTATCTATCCAGTAATTTGCATCGCTGTCTATAGACGCAAGGTCGGCAGCCTTAGATACCACCTTCCAGTCGCCCGTGAGCCACTCTATCGTTACGGTTATGTGGGGATTGCTGTCGTCAAGGCGGAGATTACCGAGTTCAGACAGCGAATAGATGTGCTGCTCCTGCCCGTCTGCGTTGTAAACAAAGTAGCGGACGGTGTGGCCTGACCATTCGGGCGCCCTTACGGGTGCGATGACGTTGGAAGGGGTCGTGTAGTTCCTGTCTACATGGTTTACCACGCCTGCGGCGGCGGCCTCTTTGCCGACGTCTATGGTAAAGGAATAGTTTTCCGTCCAATGAGCAACGAGGTACAGATAGGAATAGTCCTCCTGCGGGAGCTTTTGCGAAAAGTCCCAAGGCTCGCCTTCAAATATAGACACGCCGTTTTCGTCCACGAACTCGTCGCCGTCTTTGAGCGGCTGGTCGTTTTCGTCAAGGACTGCGGGATACCACCCCGTGACGTGGTAGTACATCAGGCTCGGAAGGTTTATGCCGGAAGAGCCGGTCTGCCCTTCCTCTTTATCCGTATCGCCCTCTTCACCCTCGCCGCCCTCGCCGGGCGTCTGGTCGGTGTCGGTATCGGAATCGGCGTCGTCATCCTTGTCTTCTTCGCCCTCTTCCGCCACGGCATCGCTCGGCTCCATTATGGTAGTGCCGGGTTTGTAGCGGAACGTGCGGATGCCCGTCTTGTCTGCGGAGCTGAACCTGCCCCCGTTGGCGTCGTATATGACCGTTGCGGTGTTGCCGACATCAAAGGGGTCAAACGCCTCGCTGCAGGCGGCAAGCGCGCAGGTGATACACATCACCGCAATGAGGCAGAGGATAGCTACCCATCTGCGTTTTATGTTTTGTAAAATCATATAAACCTCTCAAGAGAACCACAGCTTGAGCAGCAAAAATACCAGGCCGAACGCGGCGATTATGCAAAGTATCTGCGGGAGCATTGCCCTGTACATCGCCCACACCGCCATGCGGTATTCCTGCTTGGCCTGCTTTTTTTCTTCTTTGCTTTGAACGGCGGCCTTACGTTCGCCCCTGTTTTTGCGGAAAATGCCGCGGTTCCAGGGCATCCATTCGGCAGACATGTCCGCTATAGTGCGGCCGTCGTCCTCATACTGCTGTCTTTTGTTCATTGGCTGTCTCCGTTATAAGCAAGATCAGAGCTTGCCGAAACTTACTCCGCCTTCGGGAGCCTTATCCATGGCGGAAAGGTTTGGGGTTATGGCTGTGTCGCCATAGCTTACAACAAGGCCGCCGTCGCGCACTATTTCGAATTTGAGCGGTGCGTCTTCGTCCGCGCCTTCTTCGCCTTCGGCGTCTTTCGCGCTCGATTCTACGGGGCGGACGCTGAACAGCGACTTTCCGTCATTGCCCACAGCAACAAGGAAGGAGAGCGTGTTGTTTTCATCCAATACCGTTACGAAGTAAGCTACTTCGCTCTCTATCTCGCTGTATACGGGTTTGCCGTTTTCGTCAAACGTGTAGCCGTAAGCCGTAAATTTAGGCATGGTGAGCTGTTCAAGCGAGAAGATATCCAAGGTGATATCGAACGCCTTGTAGCCGAGCTCGTCCACCACCTCTATCTGCCCGTCACCTTCGTCCGCATAGGGGATGAAGTACAAAAGGTCTGTCTGCCAAGGGCTGTCTTCCGCAGACGAGCGGAGAGTGAGGTCGGAACCGTCGTACATGAATATGCAGAGGATGCTTTCGCCGTCGGGCTTGCCCATATAGAGCTGTTTGCCGGTAAATTCGATGGCGATAACAGAACTATCGGAACCGCCGAAGGCGTCGCTGAGTTCGTAGGTGCCTATCATTTCAAGGTTGCCCTCAGGGTTGCCGCTGTCGGTCTCGTACAAAAAGTACATGTTGCCGTAGCCGTCCGCCTTTACGGTATAAGTCCACTCCTGCATGATGCCGTAGATGTCCTCATAGGACTCTATGGTGATATCGGTGAGATAATCGTAGTAAGTATATGTTTTGCCGCCGACTGTAAGGTCGCTGCCGCTGAACGTGCCGGAAAGCGCCTTTCCGCCCGCGGGCGTAAGCGTCACGCCGTCAGCCGTTATTTCCGCAACGCCGAACGCGGTGACGTTGCCGTCCTTGTCGAGCTGCCTGAAGTAGCTGTTGCCGTTGTACGTGTAAAGGTTGTAGCTGCCGAGCACTTCGGGGTCGGACAACTTTTTATAGCGCCATGCCGAACCGAGCGAAGAATACGTGGGAAGTATGACTTCGGGCTCCGACGCAAGTTGATTGTAGTAGGCGATCTGCCAATCCGTGTAGTTGACGGTATTGAGTATCATCACGCCGTCTTCACCCACGGTGAGGTCTATGCGCGCATAATTTTCACCGTCGAAGTCATAGAACACAGCCTTGCCGGTGAGATCGGCTACAGGGGTGCCGCTCTGTTTGAAGGACGTGAAGTTGACGGTATAGCCGTCCTGCCCGTAAGTTGCGCCGCCGACAACGCTCACGGAAGCGGTGTACCATACATCACCCATGAATATATCGGCAGTCTTGCCCTTTAAAAAGAGCTGCGAATCGTTGTACGTAGCGCCGGTGAGCAGAGTCTGTTCGTTTTCGCCGAGTTCACGCAGCGGAACGGACGCATACTGATCCGACATGAGCACGGATACATCGTACACAAAGTCGCGGCGGGATATTTCTGCAAAGTCCTTATTATAATATAATATGGAAACGCGCGTAGCCGAAGAAAATTCTTCGTAACCGTTTAAATTGTTTACCGCATACCCTGCGGACAGGTCGGTGACAACCGTTGCAAAGTATGTGCCTTCGGGCTCGCCCTGTAAAACCTGCTTGCCTTCTGCCACTTTGTAGAGCTGAGGAACGCCGAATGCGTTGAACACTATGTTGAAGGTGCCCTCTTCCTCGCTGCCTACGACGGTATCGGGATTGCTTGCGTCTATCTCCAACCCGCGGAGAACGGGGAGCATCACGCGCCCTTCTTCGGAATCATAGGGCACATAGGTGATCACAAAGTAGAGCTCGTCGTTGGTGACGGCATTGTCCTCTGCGTCGAGTTTGTAGATGAGCGGGTGCCACATGCTTACAGCCACCTGATTTTCATAGAGGGGCTTTGCATTCTCCCCCGCCACCGCTTCATACTCTTCATCGGAGAGCACTTTGTATCTGAGCGGATAACTTATGCCTACGGAGCTGCTGTACTGCTGGTAGTAATCTATATAATTAATGAAAGTAAGTTCGGGGTCGTTTACAAGGACGGTGTTGCCGGAAAGGAAGGTGAACTGCGCGTCCCAACCGTCGCCGTAGAGCGAGAAATATGCCTCGCCGAGGGCGTCTTCATATGCCGTTCCCTTATTGATATACCCAAAGTAATTGGCAAAGTCGGGGGCTAAGCGGAAGGAAGCCGCAAGCTCGTCTTTGACCGTGATGCAGAAGTCGTCGTCAAGGATTATGTTCCATGCGTCGGACACCTCGGATTCGGTGACGTTGTTGTTGAAGCACTGTTTGCCTACGAGCACGGGAATGCTGTCGCCCGTAAAAATTATGCCGGCAAGGCTGGTGCACTGGGCAAATGCCAAAGTGCCGATAGAGCGGATGCCCGTGCCAAATATGATGGTGTTTACGCCCGAACCGTTAAACGCGAAATCGCCTATCGTGAGAAGCGAATCGGGGAAGGTGAGCTCTGTCACCGCGGCGGTGAACATGAACGCCTGGGTGCCGATGGATTCGAGCTTGTCGCCGAATTCAAGGGAATTGAGCATAGCGCAGTAATAGAACGCGTCTTCGCCTATCGTCACCACGTTTTCAAGCACGGGAATCATCGTGAGGTTGTTGAGCGGGACTTCGTAGTCGAGCAGCTCATAGTCGTCATAGCCGGGAAGGGTCGCCGCGCCGTTTACGTCGCCCGTATATGAGCGGAACGCCCTGTCGCCGATGTACGATACGTATTGCAGCCATTCGGGGCAAACCGCGGTACCTGTAGTGCCGTCGGTGCCGAACATGTAGCATGCTTCAAACGCAGATTCGCCTATGCGGATGAGATCTTCGGGATAGTCGAGCACGAGATTTTCAAGCGAATACGCGTAATAGAACGCGCCTTCGGCTATGTCGCGCACGCTCTCGGTCACGCGGACGGTGCGAAGCGTCTGCGGTATGTACAGCGACCCGTCGTCCATTTCGCTCTGGGCGATATTTTCGCCGTCCGTATAGACGCTGAACGAATAGTAGTTATCGGTATACTTCTCTGCGCCGAACACATACGCAAGGAAACGATCCTGCAGGCGGGATCCTCCGATGAAGGGAACAGTGAGCATTTCAAGGCCGCTGAGCCCTTCAAAAGCGCCGCAAGCTACAGATGTATAGCAGTCGGGAACGGTGACGGAGGTTATCTTACCCCTCACGGAATTGTTTTTGAACACCCCCTCCCCTATCGCGGAAGCAGACATCGGGAAAGTGACGGAAGAGGCGCTGCCGTTATACGCGGTGACTACGCCGTTATCGTCTATCACAAATTCCTCGTCTTCGGGGGTCGTCCACACGGCGTAAAGGGTGACGGTTTCACCCTTTGCCGCTATATTCAAAACCGGTGTGCCTGTCGGATACTGCACTGCCGCTCCCGGAGCGGTGGCAAAACCGGCAAACTCGGCGCCCTCGGGGCAGCGTTCGGGCAATGTCACACTTTCGCCGATGGCGACCTGCCCGAATTCCACGGTTTCCAAAGGCCCGTAATTCAATACAATATTATAATATTGTGAAAGTAATTTGTAGTAGAGGGTGATGTTGGCATCGGGGACGACGGTACCTTCGTAGCGCTGTGTATACCCGGCATCCGTCCAATAGCCTTCAAAATCCTTATTTTCCTCCGTAACGGTGGGCAGAGGATCCCCGGGGAGCCACAGGCTTTGCTGAGATTTACCGTCCTGAGAAATGAGGGTGACGGTGACGGCGTTGGGTTCATCCTCCCCTTCGTTCGTGCACGCGGCGCCTACCACAAGGCAAACCACGGCAGCCAACGCAAGCAAAATGATGAATAATTTTTTTACAATACGATTCATAAGTACCTCGCACAGAAAAAGCAGCCGTCGGCTTAAAACTGCCTGCAATATGCGATCGCATCAGCTTTACAAAGCCGCACAAACATATTTCCGCGCCAAACTTTTGCTTTTATACCTAACTATTATACAGATTCTGTCACGCCAAAGTCAAATAATTCTTTACAACTTTTCAAATTTATCCATTTGAATAATATATATAATATAGAAATGAAAATTATGTGAGCAAAACCGTCACCGCAACATCACGGGGCGCATTTATAATTATTCATTTATGCATTTTTGCCGTATAATTTTGCACAGACTGCAAACGTTCGGCATATAAACCGTAAAAACAAGGTAAAATTTATGATGAGCAGTTGATAAAAATACTTTTTATGCTTTGAATTATACAGTTTATGCCGCAACTGTTGAAAAATCTAAAAAACATGGTAGAATTTTAAATGTAGACAAGCTGTTTCCCTCCTTCACATAAAAAAAGCCGGTGTACGTTTGAAAGCACGCGTACACCGGCTTTTTTTACCGAGATCTGCACGAAAACGGCCGCCGCCCGCACAAAAAGCACGAAAGAATTTTTCCGTGATATGAAAAAGCCGCCTCAAATTGCAGAGGATTTTTCCACAAAAAGGGAAAAAGGGCGCAATATGCGCCCTTATCAAAGATTCGGGTTTAGTGGATAAAAATGCTACCTTCCAAACCGAGCAGAAGGGTTGCAGATTGCGTACTTTCAAATGCGAGGGCGAGGGAGTTTACTAAGACGTAAATGACCGAAGCCCGAGACATGAAGAAAGGGCGCAAGATGCGCCCTTATCCTCTGTTTGGAGCAGGTGACGGGAGTCGGACCCGCCAAAATCAGCTTGGGAAGCTGACGCCATACCGCTAGGCGACACCTGCAAAACTGTCTTTAATAATATACCATAGTCCGGCAAAAAAGAAAAGCGTTTACGCGACGAATTTTTAAATTTATTTGAGCAACTTTTGTCCCTTTATGCGCCATTACGGCACAACTTACATGGAAAGGCCGTATTTGACCGCCTCAATCACAAAAAGATGTTTGCCTGTTATGGTATATTGTTATAATTTATTATACCGAATAGCCTCGTTTTACAGTGCATGCGGTTAAAACTATAAATATTTTAAATTTTTTTAAAAAACACCTTAAAATCATTTGGCGTTTTGCCTGATTTTAAGTATAATAGTTTACGCTGTTTGAATAGCTGAGGTGTAGCGCAGCTTGGTAGCGCGTCTGGTTAGGGACCAGAAGGTCGTGGGTTCAAGTCCCGTCACCTCAACCACGGAAAAAGGAGTAGCCGAGCTGCTCCTTTTTTTGTGCCGAAAATAGTTTATTCAAAGCGCAAGTTTATATTAAGTCGGCGCGCGGGCGCACGTGTCCGCGCGCCGGCTTACTTTTGTTTAGCCCGTGACCGAATAGCCTGTGATCACCACGTAAAAAGTAGCATTCGCAAGATCGGCGATATTGTCAAGTTTAATCTTCAAAATATCGTCTGCGTTGGCATTGATCAAGATAAAACCGGAGGCGCTTCCGCTCATCTGCCCCATAACCAGTGTAGAAGGCGGCTGTACAACGCCGTTCAGTTCTACCGTTGCATTCACCATACCGCTTGCCGAAAGAGAATAGAGCGACCTGACATCTATCAAATACACGCCGCTATTGCCAAGTTTTATTTCCGTGCCGCTCGCCGTAACAACGGATGACCCTGCAGGAAATATCTGCGATGTGCCGAACTGAACATATTCGTTCCCTGACGCATATGTTCCCTCGGCAGAAAAGATACACTCGCCCGATACGGGAGGGCTTATACCGTCCTCCCCCTTAGGCCCGGTCGCGCCCGTCGCGCCGCGCGGGATAACAAAATCCAGGACATGGGAATTACCCGAGCCGCTGTCCGTTACGGCGGCGTATTCCTCCGGCTCCGCCGTTGTCGTATTTCCAACGGCAAGGCTGTCGGCAGTACCGGTCGCCCCTGTCGCCCCTGCTGCTCCGTCCGATCCCGCAGGCCCGGTCATGCCCGTTGCGCCCGTGGCTCCTGTACTTCCTGTTGCGCCCGTTGCACCGGTATTCCCTCGCGGGCCTGTAACGCCCTGCGGGCCGGTGGGGCCCTGTATGCCCGTGTAAGATATCACGGTAAAGCAGCCGTGCACTGTACCGTCACGACAACAGGACAAATACGTGCGTAAAAATTCTTTTGTCATAAACACCTCATATGAGACGATGCCTTTGCATGAAGTATTGCTTGTTGTAAAGGTAGCTTTCATCCTTAGGTTTGATGCTGCCCGCAAGTTCGTTATAATAAAAGGCTTTTTTATGGTCGCCCATCCTGTCGTACACCACACAGAGGCGGATATAGGGGATAAACCCCGAATAATCGCAGTCGATGAACGCCCCGCTGTTTATATCCTGCGGAAGCGCGGCTGCCGTCCTATACCAATATTCGGCAGACGGCAAATCCCCGCGGGCATAGAAGCTGTCGCCGAGTATGCAGCACGCACGGCTCTTGGGCGGCGCCTCTTCAAAACTCTTTAAAAGAAAGCGCGTCGCCTCTTCGTTATCTCCGAGTGCCGAACAGGCATCGTACAACATCAGGCATGCTTCCGCCTTATTTTCCGACCAGCCGTCACTTTTAAGAAAGCGCGTAAGCACCGCCGTACACTCCGCATACATCCCGTTATAGAAAAGTTCGCGGCCGTAATAGAACATCCCGCGGACGTCTAAAGTGCCGCCCTTTGATATGATTTTTTGGTATATGCGCAGGTTGCGCATGGGCTGCGCGGGCTTTACTTTTTTATGAAGTATCCGCGCATCCGAATATAATATCCTGCCGCGCGGCTCTATCGCTTCATGCACGGCGCCTTTCCATTTAAACCCCATACAGCGGCGGAAGATGCGCTCGCGCACATATCTGAGGACATCCCTGCCGTCGTCGTCCTGCGTCACGTATTGCAAAAACGCAACATCATACTCCTCCATCCGCTCTTTGAGCGCGCAGAGCTTTTTTACATCCTCTTGCGCAATGACGTCATCCGCATCCAGCCACATCACAAGTCCGCAGGTCGCCTTTTCAAATGAAAAATTGCGGGCAGCCGAAAAATCGTCACACCATTCGAAGGGATAGACCTTATCCGTGAACGAGCGCGCAATGTCCTGCGACCCGTCCTGCGAGCCCGTGTCAACGACGATTATTTCATCGGCTAACGAGCGCACGCATTCAAGGCAGCGGGCAAGCACTTCCCGCTCATCTTTTACTATCATGCAAACGCTGAGCGTCATACTTCATTATATGAACGTATATGGGCAATTGTCCGCCCGTACGCACTTGACACAAAACATTACCACCGTTTATAATTATAAAAAAGGTAACATGTATGAGAAAAAGCAAGCGGGAAGTAACAGACAAAACGGAAATATTAAAACTTATAGATGAATGTGATACCATAAGGCTTGGGTTACACGACGAACCATACCCCTACATCGTACCGCTGTCCTTTGGCTGGGAAAATATCGGCGATACTATAAACTTTTACGTTCATTGTGCAAAAGAAGGAAAGAAATTAGACCTTATCGGCAAAAATGCAAATGTATGTATCGAAGGCGATATACTTGACGGATACGTTGACATGGGTCACTCCGTAACGGCCGACTACAAGAGCTTTATTGCTTTTGGCAAAGCGGAACAGGTATTCGGAAGCCAACTTGTACACGGCCTTAAACTTTTACTTAAACATTGCAAAACAGAAAATTACAGCGCCGAAGAGTGTGCCGCTCTGGGAATAACTGCCGTCGTAAAGATAACAGTTGAAAAAATAAGCGCAAAAAAAAGATTTAATTGAGTTATATCTTAGCCGATGTGACCCGATTTGCTATTTTTTAATTACAGCGCAGCTTTATTATGGCAGAAAACAACTAAAAAGCAATACCTTGATATAAAGGGCGGCGCAACATGCGCCGCCCTTTCAATGGTTTTCAGTTTCCGAAAAATTCACGGTAAATTGCCCTTATGCACTTGTCGCAGTCTTCGTTTTTAACGCCGACGATTATGTTGAGTTCCGACGAACCCTGATCTATCATCTTTACGTTTATTTCCGCCGCAGCCATAGCCTTGAACAGCCTCGCCGACGTACCTACCGAAGACGACATGCCGTGGCCGACGGTGGCAATCAGGGCTATGTCTTCCGTGACCCTCATCGTATCGGGCGAGACGGCTTCGTCTATCCCGTGCAGGACGAGGTCGAGCTTACCTTCTTTAAGCGCCGAACTTTCAACGACGACGGACATCGTATCTATGCCCGACGGTATGTGTTCTACCGGTATATTGTACTTTTCAAGGACGGAAAGCACCTTGCGCACAAAACCTATCTGGGAGTTCATCAAAGATTTTTCGATGAAGATTACCGTAAAATCCTTTTTCCCCGCTATGCCGGTCACTATACTCCCGCTCGGCGTATAGTACACGCTGGGCTGTATGAGCGTGCCTTCGTCCTCGGGGCGGAAGGTATTTTTGATGTGAATGGGGATATTGGCTTTACGCACGGGGAATATCGATTCCGAATGGAGCACATTGGCGCCCATATAGGAAAGTTCGCGCAGTTCCTTATAGGACAGAGCCTTTATACGCCTGGGACTGTCGACTATCCTGGGATCGCATGCGAGAAAGCCGCTGACGTCCGTCCAGTTTTCGTATACGGTGGCGTTCACCGCACGGGCGACTATCGCGCCGGAGATATCCGACCCGCCGCGCGAAAATGTCTTGACCTTGCCGTTTGCACCCCTGCCGTAAAAGCCGGGGAAGACCGCCCTTTCCGCTCCGCGAAGCGCCTCGTTTATCGCCTTTTCCGATCTTTCGGCGTCATACGCACCCTTTTTATCAAAGAAGATGACGTCCTCGGCGTCAACGAACTTAGCGCCGAGAACCTCAGCCATAACGCGGGCGGAGAGATATTCGCCGCGGGAAGCGGTGAAATCTTCATCGTTTTCGCTGTTGATGCGCGCCTCCGTTTCGTCAAGCACGGAATTTATGTCAAAATCTATATTAAGTTCCCTTACGATGCTGTTAAAGCGCGAGCGGATCAGTTGAAACGCCGCCCCGCAGGAACCGTTCTTTTCCACCTCTTTGTGGCATTCGTACAAAATATCGGTGATCTTTATATCGCCCGAATAGCGCTTTCCCGGCGCCGAAACCACGATGTACTTTCTGTCTTTGTCAAAATCTATTATTGCCTTGACGCGGTTCATTACATTGCCGTCCGCCATGGACGTACCGCCGAATTTACATACTTTTAATGCCATATGATATTCCTTGATAATTACTTTATGCGTTTTGCCTCTATATAGTATCTCTTCTCCCTGCCTTCACCCATGGAGAAAGTTTTTTTGGGCAAGTTGCCCTGCCGCTCTATCAGCCCGAAAAAGTCACCCTTCTGCATTGCAGGCAGCAGTATCCCGACGCCATCGCCTGACAGCGCGCTCACCTGTTCGTCACCGTGGATATAGTCGACTTCGCCGCCGTGTTCCGCAATGAAGGCGGCAATATAGTCGTCAAGCCGCCTTATGCCGCTCGGGATATCTTCGGGAAAAGGAAGCGAAGATTTGGATGCGCCGTATAAAATTTCTACGTTTTGACCGCCGCATATGTTCCATCCATCGATAAATTCTAACGGCGACGCCGTGCGGACGAACCTGTGTATGGGATGGAATATCAGGGCGGGGTCGTATATATTGACCGCCTCGCAGAGCGCAAAGCGCGCGGGGTGGACTTTTCTGCTCTCACCGTCCAATCCCCGTTTGACTTCCTCCCACATGAGTTTTGCAGCGGCGAGCGAATGATTACCGTCGCCTACGGCAAAGAGCATGCCGTCCTCTGTGCAGAGAGAGTAAAAGGCGTCGCGAACCTGCCGCGAATTTTTTATAAATATGCCCTTTATGCTCCCGCCGCCCATATTCAAGCGGCTGTCGTACAGAATATCGCCGCGCTCCGCGGCAGAGAGCACTTTAAATTCAGGATCGTCATACAACAGCATTATATGCGGCAGTTCGAGCGCCGCGCCCCTGCGTATGTCCACACGCGGAGGCAGGCGGTCTTCCACCGTCTCTTCCGTGGAGCGTATAAGCGCCCCGTCGCCGACGCGGAAAGAATAACTTTCAAGATCCACCGCGAGCATTATCCCCGTTCTCACCCTGCCGCCAAAGGTACGCTCGGTGAGGATGAATCCCTCTTCACACTCCTTAAAGACGCCCTCTTCAAGGTAGCGCGCCATCGCCTTGTTTATTGCCTCGGTGCGCTCTTTGCGCCCGCTCTTTAAATATATTTCCGGGTATATAAGGTGGTACGTGCTGTACTTTCCGCGGGTGAGCTCTTCAACGTTTTTCCAATAAGCCGCATCGCCCGTAAACTGGTCGCAGGCGATGACCGCCCACGTATATATGTCCGCTTCGCGCGGGAGCAATATCCGCGGGATGCCTATGCAGCCCGCCTCTTCTTTTGCAAGCTCCATTTTTTACCTCAGTTGAGATTGATGAGGAATACAGTGAGTGCCGCAAGCACGACGGCAAGTATCTTTATCGGCACATATTTTGTAAAAAGGTCTTTAAAAATCTCGCTCAGTTTTTTCATTCTTTTGCCTCCGCCGCAAGGTCATCCCAATAGTAGTCGCTGAGGGCGTTTTTAAGGTCGGCCGCATCGGCATACTTCTTTTTTATTGCGCCGTTTTTTACTATGGAGATAATACCTGTCTCTTCCGAAACGACGAGCGCCGTAACGCTCGCGACCGAAGTCACGCCGAGCGCCGCGCGGTGGCGGCTGCCCATATCCTTGGGGAGATTATCGCTCTGCGCAAGCGGGAGAAAACACCCCGCCGCATATATCTTGCTGCCCTCCACTATCATTGCCCCGTCGTGAAGGGGCGTCTTGGGGTAAAACACCGTCTCTATCATCTGGGCGGATATCTCCGAATCGACTATGGTGCCGCTCTCTATGATGTTTTCCGGCAGGTTATCGTTTGAAAGGACTATGAGCGCGCCGATATTGTTCTTTGACATATTCTGCAGCGCGCGCACCATTTCGTCGATTATCACGTCCACGCCGCCCGCGTTGACTTTGAGCCTGTCGTTCCTGCCCTTTACCATATTGTCGAGCAGCACCCTCTTGATTTCGGTGTTGTACATGGTAAAGACAAGTATCGCGAGCATCATTATGACTATGAGCAGGAACTGCGATTCTATGTTCTTTGAAAAACCGAACGCAAACCCGCACCACACCACGGAGAAGACGAACACGACGATGAGTTTGTAGCTTTTGTTGGTCTGCAGTACTTTGAACGCATAATAAAAGAGCACGACAAAGAAAATAAATTCCATGACGTACGAAAGGGCGTTGTCGCCGAATTCGTCAAAAAAGACGCGCACATTTTCTGCAAATGCTTGCCAATTCACTTAATATACCTCCGTTCGGCGCGAAAGGGCGCCATGCAAGAGATTGAAGCCCGCACATAAAGGCATATGCGGCTGCCGCGGCGCTTTGCCACGATAAAGCGCCTTTTTAACATTATATAATCAAATCGGCGAAAAATAAAGCGTTTTGCCGCCGCAATTTATTCAACCGAAAAATATTTGCGAACATACAAGGCGATAGGCGCTGTCCTGGGTGAGTTCCCCGCACTTTACGGAGGCTATTGCCGAATAGATTGCCGAACAGAGCCGTTCGGTGCGCGCGACCCCCAGCCTTTTTGCCTGCTCCCTGCTGCGCTTTACCACGAACTCCTTCATCCCGAGCAGCTTAGAAAGCTCGGCATCGCTCAGGCGGGAATTTGCCGCCGTTGAAAGATTCCTGAAATAGGACAGCATGCTGTTCATGACGGACATGCCGTCCATCCCGCGGGAGATAAGTTCGTCGGCGATCTCGTAAAACCTTGAATGATTGCCTGCGGCAACAGCGTTAGTCATTTCATATATGCGGTAGTCGGAATCCTTATAGACGAGCTCATCTGCCTCCTGCACGGTGAGCGTGCCGCACCCGCCCTTGTACTCTATTATCTTTTGCGTCTCTATGGACACGCGCGACATATCGCACAGGCAGTAGCGCGCGATGTTCATGCACACTTCCGCATCGGCGGCGACGCCCGATCGCTTGAGCGTAAGGTATATCCAGCGGGTGACCTCTTCCTCATCCGCCTTTCCGCAATCGACATAGCAGATCCCCGCCTTGCGCCTTAGATCCGCCGCGCCTTTTTTTGCCTGAGCGTTCACGATGACGAGCACGGCGGTTTCCGGGAAAGCGGAAAAAAACGGCTTTAAGTATTTTTCGTAATCCTGTTCGGTCGGATAAAAGCCCGTGACCTTGACGACACGCTTTTCCGCCATGAACGGGAAGGCTGAGAGCGCGTCCGTGAGGCGGGATATAGCCCCGCCTTTGAGCGTCTCCCCGTCAAAGGATGTAAAATTGAGCTCGGGCATCTGCAGGTAGGCGTTTTTTATCATCTTTTCCGCATTGTGCAAAAAGTAGGCGTCCTCGCCCTGCAAAAGGAATATGCCCCCTCCGCCCTGCGCTATGAAATTTTTAAGTTCGGTAAACTTCATAAATGCCCCTCTTGCAAGCGTCAAATAAAAATCAAGCCGGCACGAGCACGCCCTTGCGGCGAGTGTTGCCCGATGAAAATATTTTACCATCTTCGGCGATAAATTGCAAGTCGCCGCAGTCGTATAAGTTATAGCCGAAGACGCTTTCTTCAAAATAGACGCATGTGCCGAACGACGCGCCGCCTGCGGTCGATGCCGCAAACAGAAGGTCGCAGCTTTCTATGCCAACCTCTTCGCCGCAACTTATGCCTATACTTATGCCGGCAGCGTTAACGAGCACGTCATACCCGTCGATATATGTAAAGTCCATGCCTGCGACCGTGAACTGCTTTTCATAGTGCAGCGTCCTGCCGGGATAGGGCTGGATGGCATAATTTGCAAAATATACATACACTTCGCCGCAGTCCACGCCGGAGCGTATGCAGGCGGAGGCACTTTCGTCGCCGCCGAGTATGACGAGCGAGTCCGGCTCCGTTCCGCAAGCAGAGAGCATGGAAGAAATGTCGTATGAGGACGGCTCTTCCGAAATGACGAGCACGCTGCCCTGCGGCGAGGATATGAGCACGGCATAACTGCCGCCGTAATACGACGACGCGGTTATCCTGACGCCGCCGGCGGGGACATAGTTTTTAAATGCCATTCCCGCGGCTATGACGGCAGCGAGCACCGCCACGGCGAGCAGCCTGAACCTGACGCGCATGTTCACGTGGCCGGACAGGATGTACGCCGCAAAAAAGTACGGCAGGGCGAACACTCCGAAGTCGAACCCGCTTATCAATGCACGCTCTGCATGGGCAACGACTATGAAGGATGTGACGGCCTCCAAGGGCACGGCAAACACCGCAAAGAGCACAGACGCTGCGGGGCTTACGATAAATGCCACAAGCGTGACGGCAAACTGTATGGTGAATATGCCAGACAAGAGAGGCACAAAGACTATATTGAGCACGAGCGAAGCCCAGCTGACATAGCCGAAACAGGATATAAGTATGGGAAAGGTGGCTATCTGGGAAGAGATAGTCATTGCGGCGGCAGACGCTATGGAGCGCGGCACCTTTATTTTTTGCAGCGCCCGCGTGATGTTCTTACAGAACAGCGCTATGCCCGCCACCGCCGCCACTGAGAGCTGAAAACCGACCGATATCACATTCAACGGATTGACGAGCAGGACGGCGACAAAGGAGAGCCCGAGGGAAGAGAGCATATCGTACTTTCCCGCAGAGAGTTTGACCGCTTCGGCGACGGCACACATTATGGCAGCGCGCACAGCCGAAAGGGTAAAACCGCATATCCCCGTATAGAAGAACACGAGCGCGACGCTTAAAAGCGCCACGGGGATGCGCCCGAGCCGCAGCTTTTTAAGGATGAAACTGACAAAGCCGTACACGAGCACAATGTGCATGCCGGACACGGCAAAGACGTGCGCCACGCCGCCGTAGCGGAATGTGTCCATCGTGGACGTCTCTATATACTCTATATTGCCCGTGAACATGGCATAGGCTATCGCGGCCGTATCCCGGGGCAAATTTTCATAATACAGCGAGCGTACCGCCGAATTTATAGACCCGAACAGCGAAAAGCCGTATTCGGAAGACAGCTTGCCGGAGGGATACGCCATATAGCGGACATCCTCCAAAAGGCGGGAAGAATTTCCGCCGCCGTAGGCGAACGGCACGTCTGTATAGACCGTGCAATCAAACGAAACGTTGTACCCGACGTCGCAGAATTGCCCGTAATTTTCGTCCAGATAGACGATCATCGACCCTTCTACCCGCTCACCTTCGGCGATTATATCGTCTATCTTTATATACTCCCCGCTCTGCGTGAACGATTTTTCCGTAACGACACCACCGACCGAATAAGAGGCGCCGTCCGTGAGCGACGTTGCGGAATGCTGCTCCAGTTTGAAATACACCCCGAGCGCCCCGTAGGCAAAGAGCGCCGCGCCGAGCACGGAAAAGACGATGCCGGCGACGTTGTGCCTTATTATAAAAAATATCATGGCTGCCGCCGCTGCGGGGACTATGGCGATCAGCCACCAATAGGGGAAGCTGTTATACGCCGAAAGGTAAGAAAAACCTGCGCCCGCACCTATCGCAAACGCAAGCACGACCGCAGGACGGATATTGACCGGCTTTTTCATCTGCAGCAAAATATCCGACGGGCCGGGGCGGCATACGCCGTACCCCGGCCGCGGAAGACCTTTGTATTTTTATGTCAAAGAAATTTTATCCGATATGCTGCGCACGAAGATGCCCTTCGACGCGCCGTAGTCTATGCACAAATTGATGTACGAAGCAAACCTGTCGGACAGCCGAGGCACCTTCAATTCACGCTGCACCGCCACTACGAGCTCATCGGAATACATGCTCACCTTGTTTAAAAGTATGCTCTTTACGAGCGATATTATATCGTACGGCGAATAGTCCGATTCCGAAGTGCGCAGCTGCACCCCGTCTTCCACGCGGTAACGGTCGAACGACGAAAATTTATCCGAACGGAATATACTGCGCACGCCGGCGATATCCGCAGACTGATAGCCGCATCCCTGTATCAGGGAATTTATCTTTGCGTCCAGCTTTACGCCGTGCTTTGTAAGCCCGAAGGCAGCGAGCACCCGCTTTAAAAGGAACTGCGCGGATATCGGCTCTTCCGCGGAGACGACCGCCTTTATCACCTTAATTATCTCCGCGTCGTGTTCGCCCGAAAGTATATACTGGGCATCGACAGCCTTTTCGGCAAATTTTGCCGCCTTGTACGGCTTTTTAAAGCCGGTAGCCACCGCCTTGCCGCCCGAACACAGCTTGTCGAGGTATTCCTTTATCTTTTTTATCTCCCTTTTGGGATTATTGAAAAAGTTTATGGAATACAGCCTTATGACGTTCCAGTTGTTGCGCCTTAAAGTCTGCACCTGCATCACCGTGCGGTCTTTTACGGAGAAATGGCTTTCACCGTCGCATAAAATAGCGAGTATAAAGTTGTGCTTGTTCTTCGGATCCACGACGGCGACGTCTATCTTAAAGTCGGATACGCCCACGTCGCAGCGGCAGTCATAGCCATAGTTTGACAGTTCCTCCGCCACGTACTTGCCTATGCCCGTCTTGTTTATTATCATTTCGTCGCTCTTGACGGCGATGCTCGTGCGGCCCTTTTCGGCAAATTCCAAAAAGGCTTTGAGCCCCGCCACGCCGCGGGAATTGGTGCGCGAAAGATCTATCATGGAATAGCGCATAGAAGAGAAGATCATCATCTCTTCCCTTGCGCGCGACACTGCCACGTTGAGCCTGCGCCATCCGCCGTACTGATTGAGCGGGCCGAAGTTCAAAGAGACCTTTCCCATCCTATCCGGACCGTAGCAGACGGAGAACAGTATGACGTCCCTTTCATCGCCCTGAACGTTTTCAAGGTTCTTGACGAACAGCGGCTCGTCACGCTCGTATGCCGCCTCTTCGAGCCCCTTTTCCTGTATGGCCTTAGTGAGCAGTTTTTCTATATAGTTCTGCTGAGGGGTGGAGAAAGTGACGATGCCCATGCTGGAGCGGCGCAATTTTTCGTCCCTGAGCCTTCTTATCACCTCTTCAACGAGCGCCTCCGCCTCCTGTTTATTGCACTTGGTGAATCCCCTGTCGTACACGCCGTCCTTTATATAGACCATCTTTACCTTGCTGTCGAGCGCGTCCGGCGAAGGGAACGTACAGAGCTTGCCCGAATAGTACATTATGTTGGAGAAGGCGATGAGGCTTTCGTGCTTGCTCCTGTAATGCCACAAGAGGTGCATCTGGGGCATACCGAGCGACAGGCAGTCGTCCAGCACGCTGTCCAGATCTTCCGCCTCCATCTCCTCTTCATCCTGCCCGAGCGCCATGAAGAACGTCGTGGGCGACAGCTGCTTGGGGTCGCCGACTATGACGGCGCTCTTTGCCCTTGCAAGCGAGGGAACGGCTTCGCAGGTGGGCATCTGAGATGCCTCGTCGAATATGACGATATCAAAGAGGTCGGGTTCGGAGGCAAGGTACTGCGAAACGGTGAACGGGCTCATGAGCATGCACGGCGCGACAGTTTTGAGCAGCTGAGGAGTCTCCGCGAACAGCGACCTTAAATTGAGGCGCTTTACGTTGCCGCTCGTCTGGCGGCGGAACGCCATCAGTTCGAGCGCGAGCGGGCCCTCGGTCTCCTGCGAGGGAAGGCGGGCGATCAGGTCGTGGCGTATCTTTGCCTTTGTGGCGGCGGCAAATTCTTCCGTGAGCATGGCAAACTTTGCCGCGCTTTCGTCAAGCAGGCTTGCCGAAAATTTAGACAGCTCCTCGTCTGCGGGGATGTTCGTCTGCACAAAGTTGCGGAAGACGTTTTTGCGGAAAGAGGACAGTATCTGCTCCCCGCTTATTTTCCCGCTCTCCATTGCGTCCGTTATAAACGTCAGCCCCATGGAGTTGAGTTCCTTTGCCGTGTTTTTATATGAACACCAGCCCGCGAGCATGTCTATGTTGTCTATGAGCGCGCCGCACTTGGAGGAATAGTATTCGAATATATCTTCGTCCGTGCCGAAGGACTTGTCGGCTTCGGTCACCTCGTTGAAATACTCCTTTGCGGAGATGAACGCGCGCGCCGCGGCTATAACGCCGTTGAGGAGAGGCTTGGCATAGCCGCCCGTTATATGGTTGCACACGCTGTTGAACGCGTCCGCGTTATAGTCCATAAAGACCTGCGAACACAGCGTATGAAGGTCGTTGAGCGGCTTTAAAAAGAGTTCCCTCTTTTTATCGTTTATGCCGCCGAAGCCCATAAAGTTCTGCGAAAGTGCGGTATTGTTTACTATCCTCTCCCTCGCCTGCCACAGCTCGTACGCGCGTTTTACCCATTCGAGCTCCTCCTTTTCCGGTATGTGCGCCTTTGCGCACTTGTTCAGGCGCTTTATTACGGCGAGCACCACGCGGGAAGAACGGTAATTTTCGCCCCAATTTTCGAGCTCGCTTTCAAGGTCGGGGGCAAATTTATCTATATCGGGCAGCGAATTGAACCTTGTGAACCACAGTTTGGATACGTTGTCGTACATGACGTTGGCATTGTAGAACTTGTAGAACTGCCCCTCGTCGCATGTGAAAAAGGTGTCCAGGGCGCCGTCGCGCAATGTAGTGGCGATCCTTATGAAGCCTTCGAGCTTGCGGGCGGTAAAAGTGCTTATCTTTTGATTGAACGTATCCAAAAAGAGCCCGAGGTAATTTTTAAGGTGTTTGAGCTCGGCAAGCACCACCTCCGCGGCGCACAGCACGGCGTTTTTGACTTCGTCCGTGCACTCGGTGAGGTTGACGTTTTCAAAGGGCGAACGGTACACGCCGCCGCATTCCTTTGCCGCTATCTGCGCCTTTACGAGCATCTTTTCACAATTTTCCAGCCTCTCCTTTGTAAGGCTGTCGTAAAAGGTGCTCTCTATATTGACGAGCTCGGGAGCATTCTTGTTTTGCAGGTAGTACAATATGCCCTCGTACACGGACACGCCCAGCCTGCGCCTTTTGTGCAGCGCATTGTACGGCCTTGCGAGCGCGTCGCGCGTTTCGGCTATCTCTTTCCCCTCGCGGAGGAAAGCCTCTTCGGTATTTTCGTCCTTTAAAGACAGAGTGTTTTCTATATCCTTTATGACCGCGGCCTTATCCGCCGACTTGCCTGAGGAGAACTCCATGCAGAATTCGCCTATGCCTATCTCGTTCAGTCGCTTTTTTACCACGGAGAGGGCGGCCTGTTTTTCCGCGACGAAGAGCACGCGCTTGCCTGCGTCCACGGCGTTGGCTATCATGTTGGTTATCGTCTGGCTCTTGCCCGTTCCGGGAGGGCCGTGAAGCACGAACGTCGTCCCCTTGGCGGATTCGGCTATCGCGGAAAACTGAGAGCTGTCCGAAGGAAGGGGCACGAGCACGTCGCAGGGGTCTATGTTATCTTCTGCTTCGCCCGCAAGTTTATTTTCGGGCAGTTTGTTGGAATTGGAAAGAAGGCTGGCTATGAGCGGATTGTTTTTATAGCGCGAGATGTTGTTTTTTACGTCGCTCCACATGGCGTAGCGGGCAAAAGTAAACTGTGCGCAGTATACGTCTTCCGTGACTTCCCACCCTTTGAGATCGGCCGTCTTTGCGCGGAAGAGCGCGAGCATCTCCGCAACGGAGAGCCCTTTGCCCTCCATCCCGCGTATATCTATGCCGAATTCCTGCTTTAAAAATTCAAGCAGCGTGGTGTTTACGGTGACGTCTTCACCCTTTTCCATGGTGACGCCCTGCTGTTTGGTGCGGCGCAGCCTTATAGGCATGAGCGCTATGGGCGCATACTTGAATTCGCGCTCGTCGTCGTGTTTCCACTTCAAAAACCCGAGCGTAAGGCAGAGCGTGTTCGCGCCCACCTCCTCTTCCGCGGTACGCGCCTTTCTTATGAGCGAAGACGAATTTTCCGAAAGGGCGGACGCGCCCTCATAGGAACGGAGGATGCCGGAGGACATCTCTATGTCGATCAGCTCTTTGAGCGCGCGCACGCCCGGGCTGCCGCCGAAATATGCGGCGTCCTTTATAGGCGTGAGGTTGGGCAGTATACTGAATTTATCGCCGCTCTCCAGCCCGCCCGCAAAGGACGCGAGGTCGGCGGTGACCAGATGTATGCAGTCGTGCCTGTACCTGAAATTTAAAAGATTGTTCTTTAAAGAGAGATCCAGCAGGCGGCGCTGCCAGGTCTTTTCCTTGGAGGCTCCCTTTTCAAGAGAATATTTTGCGGCGTCTATGATCTCGCCCGGCTTTTGGTCGTAGGAGAACTGCGCCTCGCCCAAAAGCTCGTACCTGCCGCCCTGCTTTACCTTTATGGGTATGGAATACACTCCGCCGATGCGGCAGCGCTTTATATCCACGCAAATTTCGTATTCGCCGCGCCTCAACGCGGAAGAAAAGTGAGATTCGCTCGTCGTAAAGCTGGCGTTTTTATGAGAGAACAGATCGGCAACGTCAAACAGTGCAAGGTTGTTGACGCCGTCCTGTACGTATTTTTCTATGACGGACATATCGTCCTGCGTGGTCACGGTAAAGCAGCTTTCATACAGCCATACGCCCGCGGCGACGCGCTCCCTGCCTATGACTATGACGGGATTGAGCTTTGCCGCTTCCAGGCAGGAGGCGTACAGGAGAGCCATTTCCAGCGGGGTGGCGGCTTTGGAAGATATGACCTTTGTTATGCCGCCGGCGCTGACGGGGCTGTCGAGCGGGGGCTGAGCGACAGCCTCCACGTTCTGATTGCGCAATGCAGCGTATATGGCTGCGGCCGCACCGCGCACCGCGTTGCGGTCATTGCCCGAATACCCGCTCCATTCCGAAGAAAAGCCCCACGTTTTAAGCTGCAGGCCGGCTTCGGCAAGTATCTTTTGGCAATCGGCTATCCTGGGGCGAACCAAAGAAGCGAGCATCTCCACATTGCCGGAGAGCCCGCCCCAGAAATCTATGGGGAGGCAGGTGACGCTTGCGGAAAGTTCGCACACCTTTACCTTGCCGGAAGTGACGGCAATGTTTACGGTGCAGTTTTCCGGCTCTTCAAGTTCGGCAAGATACTTGGGATTTAGTATCTTATCTACGGTGACCTCTACGCTGCTCTCCGGCGGGATGGCGGAAATTTCTGCCGTTTTGGGCAATATAAGTTCCGTGCTGCCGCTGACGGACACGGTGAGCGACTCTGCGGCGCTCTCCCCCCTGTTGTACAGCCTGAACGCCGTGAACAGCGGCATGCGGCAATAATAGGTCGCGTAGCTGACCGTATCGAGAAGTTCGCCTTCGAGCTCAATGGTCTCGGCGAGTTGTTTTGATTTTTTATTCGTTGCCATAACTTTCCTTTATTACCTCTTTTACCATTCCATTATACACCATATATCGGCGTCACCGCAAGGGAAAAACAAAAAAAATCGCCGTCGGAAAAAAATTAACTTTTTTGCCGTTTTTTATTTTTTTATCGAATTATTTTTTCTTAGCCCGCCCGATATGCTCCGCCCACACGGCAAAACACGGCAAATTATTGCCCGGGCGTGCAAATTAAAAACGCCGCCCGCGGCGGCATTTTTAAACGAAAATTCAAAATTATTTTGATCCGATAAAATACTAACGCACGACGGCGAGCGCCTTGAGCGCACGGGTGTACGCGATGTATTTTTCATTGTCGCTCATATCCGAATCGACGACGGCGACGGCGGTAAATTCCAGCCCCTTGCTTTCGTATACCGTCATAAGGTTTATGCGCGTCTTGGAGATGTTGCCCGTTTCGCGTATGATATTATAATTTTTGCGCGAAAATTCCGCAAGGCGGGCTTCGGAAGTAATTACCGCCTTCAGCCCCTTTACCCCGCTGAGCCAGCCCGTCACCTTGCGCGGCTGAAGGTAGACTATCTCCGACCCGTCGCAGCCTATAGACTGCATGTCTATGCCGAGCTCGCCCGACACGAAATCGACTATCTGGTTGGTGTTGCGGTAATTTTGATTGAGCGTATATATGTCCCTTTCCACCACAGTCCAATCCGCGAGCCCGCGATGAGGCGTTATGTTCTGTTTGAGGTCGCCGAACACGTTGAAACGCGCCCTTTCGTTGACCGATTTGAGCACCTGATATTCCCCTTGTGAGATATCCTGCCCCTCGTCCACAAACACGAACGAATGCTTGGGGGAGAGGTCATATCCCAGTTTGCATAGAAGCATGCACATGGCATATACGTCCGACGGATACAGCTTACCCGCGGGCACGCCGTATTTTTTGCGGTATTTTTTGAGCGTTTCGCCGTAAAAGAAGCGCGCCACGTCCACGCCGCTTTCGCATTTGCCTATGGAGACGAGGTTGCTTTCACCGCGCAGCACGTCGGCAAAATCGTACGCGGCGGCAAACAGGTCGGCTATCTCTTTGACATAGCCGGCAACGGCTTCTGCCTCTTTTTTCAGTTCCCTGCGCTTTTCTATGCGCTCGGCATAGGTGAGCACTTCGGCGCCGCCCACGTTTATGCGGTAGCGCATCAGGTCGGAAATTTCCTTATCCACGGCGGCAGAGAGCGCGGCGAGGTCGGCGACGGCGTCGGCGCACACCTTTTCCCCGTGGCGGCGGACGTGCCGCATCGCCTTGTAAAAGGAGAGCAGTTGCCTGTAAAAAAAGCCGTATGTGCCCATCCTCGGGTCGTTTTTACTGAGCGTGAGAAATTCGGCTATGTCGCCGACGCTGTTAAAAAGCAGCCTGAACGGCTTTGTGTAATACAGCCCCCCGCCCGCCTTTTCCTTTATCTCCCCGAGGACGCATCTGCGCACGCGGATACTTGAATTTTTTATCTTTTCGTAGAGTTCGTTCTGCACGGCGCACCTTTTAAGCACCTCTTCCGCCATGCCAAAGCATTCTTCCGAAGCGAACATCCCGCGCGCGCCGTCGTATATCTTTGCCAGCTTCTTTTCCACGTCGGAAATAAATGCCTGCGAATAGATATACGCAAGGTAACTTTCGGGCGGGCGTTCGGTACGCTCTATGCGCCCCTCAAGGTCTATCCCCTGGCTTGAAAGCAGGGTGAGGAAATAGCGTTCTATGGTACACGTCTTGACCTTTTCAAGTTCAAGGACGGTCGAAAGTTCGTCTATGAAAGAATTGAACGAATCGGACGGCGTTATAACGAGGACGTCGCGCGGGCGTACGCCTTCATTGTTGTACATGATGTACGACAGCCTGTGCAGCATTATCATCGTCTTGCCGCTGCCGGCGATGCCCTGGACGACAAAGCGGGCGTCTTCGGGCAGAGTGATTATCTCGTACTGCTTTTCCTGTATGGTGTCTATTATGTCGGTGATGCCGCTCTTTTCTTTGCGGCTCTTTATCACTTCGCGGAGGAACGGGTCAAAGATGATCTCTTCGTCCCTGCCGCCTATCTCTTCGGCGGAAAGGTAATCCTTTACCGAGAGATATTCGTTCCTGAAATCGACCACCTTGCCGCTCTTTGTGCGTATTGCCCTGCGAAGAACGAGCTTGTAGTTAAAGTCGTTTATTTTAAAAGAAATGCGGCTCTTTTGATAGTATCTCCTTGCAAGCGGAGCGCGCCAATCGACTATTTCGAGCCCCTCGTCGCCGCGCTTGCCTATATAGTAGCTGTTATAGCCGTCCTTGTCGTCCTCCACATCCATCCTGGCAAAGTAGGGCTCGTCGAAAAACGGTTTGTAAGTTTCTATGCGTGCACGCGCGGAGGAGATGCGCGCCTTGAGCTCCACTACCTTTTTGTAGCTCTCGGCATTGTAGTCGAGGTCGGACATCACGGCGGCGATCTCTCTCTTCGCCTCCTCTATGGCAGCTTTCAGCTTGTTGATGTAGATATAGCGCAGCATGGACATCACGGCGTTTATATGCCTGTCTTCGCAAACCGCCTGCTTATCTGCGTCCAAAAGATCCAAAAAGAACTGCTTATCCGGTTCCTTGTGCGGATCTAAAATTTTTTTGATGGTTTTGATATCTGCCATGCGAGCCCCGGTTTTTTGCTGATGCGCAAAGTGTCGTTGTTTTATTATAACACGGCATTCAAAAAAAATCAATACCCCTTTTTACCAAAAGCCGTACCCTTTTATAAGGCTGCCGCAAAACAGAGATATTGAAAATAAAACTATTCAAACATATAATTATATTGCAATAAAACATTACATAACCGCATAACAAAGCAGATAAAAGCGGGAGCAAAGAGATAAGTAAACTTTGCCCCCCGCCATAGTGCTGACCGTTTTATTTGAGTTTATTTTTTATGCACGCTTCATATGTGAGCACCGTGGCAGCCACGCCGACATTGAGGCTGTCGCACTTGCCGAGCATGGGGATGGCGATCATTTCGTACTTGCCGCCGTACCACTCCCTTGCTATGCCGTAACGTTCGCTCCCGACAACGAGCGCCGTATTTTTACCGAACGGCTCATCGTAGTAAAAGTGTTCCGCACGCGTGTCCGCAAGGTAAATGACAAAGCCGTGCTTTTCAAGCCATGCGCGGCATTCCGCCACGCTTTCAAATTCAAACACGGGAACGGTGAGAATCGCCCCCTGGCTGGACTTGATGAGTTTTGGGTGAGTCATGCGCACCTTTCTGTTACAGAAGAAAACCGCATCGGCTCCCGCCCCGTCCGCCATTCGCAGCATCGTGCCAGCATTGCCGGGGATCTCCACGCCGTCTATGACGAGTATCACCGACTTTTTAGGCGGAACAAAATCGGCAATATCCCGCCGAGGAAGGGCGGCGAGCGCCATTATCCCGTCCGGCTGGCCTTTTTCCGATATTTTTTCATAGGTCTTTGCCGATACCGTAAACCTGTCCGCCGTCTTTGCCGCAAGGTTTTTTATCAGTTCGGCAACCTCGGGCGTACGTACGTATTCGGGGCATACGATAAGGCATTCTATGTGCATGCCGAATTTTAGGCACATGGACGCGAGCCATATCCCCTCTGCCACAAAGAGCTTTTGGGGATTTGGCTTTGTGTTGGACAGCACGCCCTTTATTCGCTTTATTATGCCGTTCTGTTCGCCTATCGGGCGAAAGTTGAGCTCATTTAAAAGCCGTTCGATGTCTACCATATCTATAATGCAAACCGCGGAGCGCAGCAGCGCTTGCCGCTATCTCTTTTGATCAAAACTCCAAAAGATTTAAACCTATCTCTTTTGAAAACTTTCTGCCTACGCTGCCTTCGATTACGTCTATGACCATCTCGCAGGTGGCGGAGACGACGGCGCTGTTGAGATGGCCGCCAAAGACTTTGCCGCTGCCGTCGCCCGCGCTCATGTGCAGGTGCGAATAGAGCTTTCCGTCCATCCTTGTGACGGTGCCGAGCAGGGAGACTATCTCGTAATCGCCTGCATAGCTGTTTGACGAATATGCCTTGCTTTCGGGCGAAAAGACGCCCACGGTAAATTTACCCACCGCGCCTATCGCAGATACGGAAGCGAGCGCTATTCCCTCCCTTTCGCAAACGGCTTTAAGTTGTTCGCAGATTTCTTCCCCTCTGTCTATACGGACGATAATCTTTTTGTCGAAAACCCTGTATTCCATATTTTATCCGTTAAAATTTTGCCGTACGGCGAATAGCGACCTTATATTACGGCCGCGGCATAAAACAATTTGCCGCGGCCGCGCAATATTGTCGCTTATAGAGCAAACCTTACTCCCACTCTATAGTTGCGGGGGGTTTAGAAGTTATATCGTACACAATGCGGTTTGCGTGCTTTACCTCGTTTACGATGCGGTTGGAGATTATCTCCAAAACGTCGTAGGGGATGCGCGCCCAGTCGGCAGTCATCGCGTCTACCGAAGTGACCGCGCGGATGGCTATGACGTTTTCGTATGTGCGGAAGTCGCCCTGAACGCCGACCGTCTTGCTGTTGGTTATCACGGTGAAGTACTGCCAGATCTTATCGTCAAGCCCTGCCTTTGCTATCTCTTCGCGCAGGATATAGTCGGAATCGCGCAGCGTTTCAAGTTTTTCCTCCGTGACTTCGCCCATTATCCTTATGGCGAGCCCGGGGCCGGGGAAGGGCTGGCGCATCACCACGCTCTTGGGGAGCCCGAGTTCAAAACCGACCTTTCTCACCTCGTCCTTGAACAGGTCGCGGAGGGGTTCTATGATCTCTTTAAAATCGACTACGGAGGGGAGCCCGCCCACGTTGTGGTGGCTCTTTATGACGGCCGATTTACCCTTGCCGCTCTCTATGACGTCGGGGTAGATCGTGCCCTGTACAAGGTAATCTACGGCACCTATCTCTTTGGATATCTTTTCAAACGAGCGGATGAACTGCTCGCCTATTATCTTGCGCTTTGTTTCGGGATCGGATACGCCCTTCAACTTTTCAAGGAAGACGGCGCCGTCGTCCACCTTGATGAGGTTCATGCCGAGCCCGTCTTTGAATACGGACATGACCTCCTCCGCTTCGAACTTGCGCAAAAGCCCGTGATCGACGAACACGCAGGTGAGGCGGTCGCCCACCGCCTTGTGGATGAGCGTTGCCGCAACGGCGGAATCTACGCCGCCCGACATTGCGCAGAGCACCTTTTTATCGCCTATCTTTTCTTTGAGCTCCTTCACCTTTTCGGCAACGAAGCCCGACATAGTCCATTCGCCGTGCGCGCCGCACACATTGTACAAAAAGTTGCGGAGCATGAGCGTGCCGAACTGCGTATGCTGCACTTCGGGATGGAACTGCACGCCGTATATCCTGCGCTCGTCGTTACCGAATGCCGCATAGGGGCAATTGTCGGAACGGGCTATCATCTTAAAGCCGTCGGGGAGCATCGTTATCCTGTCCGTATGGCTCATCCAGCAGACAGAACTTTCGGGAACGCCTGCGGTCAAAGGGCTGTTTTGACTGTAAACTTCGGCCTTGCCGTATTCCGACGTATCCGCGCGCTCCACCGTGCCGCCGAGGATATGTGCGGTGAGCTGGCAGCCGTAGCATATGCCGAGGACGGGTATGCCGAGATCAAAAATTGCGGGATCTACTTTGGGGCTGCCCTCGTCATACACGCTGTTAGGCCCTCCGGTAAAAATTATGCCTATGGGAGCGTATTCTTTTATCTTTTCTATCGTCATATCGCACGGCACGAGGTCGCAGTAAACATTCTGCTCGCGCACGCGCCTTGCAATGAGCTGGTTGTACTGACCGCCGAAGTCGAGTACCAGAACTTTTTCGCGCTGCATATTACTTTCCTTGAAGATTATTTTTTGCCGCGGAGTGCGGCGCGTAAAATAAAGAGGTATTAAATATTTTACGGCGGAAGCAAGTATCTACTTCCGCCTTGAATATGTTTTTTAAGACATCAGTTTTTGGGCGAATAGTTGGGCGCCTCTTTGGTGATGCTTATGTCGTGAGGATGCGATTCGGTGAGCGATGCAGACGTCATCTTTACGAACTGCGCCTTGGTGCGGAGCTCGTCTATGGTGTGCATGCCCGTGTAGCCCATGCCTGCGCGCAATCCGCCCATGAGCTGATATATGATGTCCGCAAGCGAGCCCCTGTAAGGCACCCTGCCTTCCACGCCTTCGGGAACAAACTTTTTGTTGCCAGCCTGGAAGTACCTGTCCTTGCCGCCCTGAGCCATTGCGGGGAGCGAACCCATGCCGCGGTAGGTCTTGAACGACCTGCCCTGGTAAATTTCAAGCTCGCCGGGAGATTCGGTGGTGCCTGCAAACAGCGAACCTATCATGACAGCCGCGCCGCCCGCGCCTATCGCCTTTACGATATCGCCGGAATACTTTATGCCGCCGTCCGCAATGACCTTTTTACCCATCTTGTCTGCCTGTTCGGAGCAGTCCATGACGGCGGTGAGCTGAGGCATGCCTATGCCCGCAACGATGCGCGTGGTGCATATGGAGCCGGGGCCCATGCCGACTTTGACCACGTCGGCGCCGGCATCCAAAAGCGCCTTGGTGGCTGCCGCCGTAACGACGTTGCCGGCAACGAGCGGGAGGTCGGGATATGCCTTTTTGACCTTGGATACCGCCTTTACGATGCGCGAGTTATGGCCGTGAGCGGAGTCGAGCACCACGATATCCACTTTGGACGCGACGAGCGCCGCTACCCTGTCGAGCACGTCGGGCGAATCGCCTATGGCGGCGCCGGCAAGCAGCCTGCCGTTCTTGTCCCTTGCGCTGTTGGGATACTGGATAGCCTTTTCTATATCCTTTATTGTGATAAGCCCCTTGAGATAGCCGTTTTTATCCACGATGGGGAGCTTTTCTATCCTGTGCCTGCCGAGTATCTTCTGAGCTTCTGCAAGCGAAGTGCCTTCGGGCGCGGTGACAAGGTTTTCCTTGGTCATCACGTTGCAGATGGGCTGTTCGAAATTCGTTTCAAAGCGGAGATCCCTGTTGGTGAGTATGCCCACGAGCTTGCCGCCCTCCGTTATGGGCACGCCGCTTATGCGGTATTTTTCCATGAGCGCAACGGCAGCCTTGACAGGTTCGTTGGGCGTAAGAAAGAACGGATCGGTTATTACGCCGTGTTCGCTCCTTTTGACCTTGTCCACCTGCGACGCCTGCTCTTCTATAGACATATTCTTGTGGATTATGCCTACGCCGCCCTCCCTTGCCATGGCAATGGCAAGTTTGCTCTCCGTCACCGTATCCATGGCGGCGCTTATGAGGGGGATGTTCAGTTTGATGCCGGGCGCAAGCTGAGTGCTGAGATCGACCGTCGAAGGCAACACGTCGGAAGCCTGGGGAATAAGCAGCACATCATCGAACGTCAACGCTTCTTTGACAATTTTACTCATATCCTTTCTCCTGTATACTTTATATGTAAACTGTAAATTTTAAACCGTTTTGTCACGCCTGATCAGCAAGCCCGCCGAGCGCGGCGGAGAGAGTGTTGAAATATTCCGTATCTTTTAAGGAAGGCGAGATGTTTTCATAGACGGAAAGTATGCCCTGCGCCACTTCGGCATCGTCGCATTCTATCACGTAGAGCGAGAGCGAACCGAGCGCGTTGTTGACGGGGAAACTTTCTATCGAATAATCGGCCTTGCCGCCGAATGTAAACCGTTCGCGCGAAAACGAGGGATCGAGCGCCTCTACCGCAAACCCCACCGCCGCTTCGGCATCGCCGCCGCGGTACAGCGCCTCTGCAACGGCGCCGTATATGTAATGCCTGTAACTAAATTCAAGCAGGGGAGCGCTTTGGGCAAACTGCTCGTCGCGCTCGGCGCAATACTCTTCAAACCCCTCGTCATCGACGAGCATGGTGCAATATTCTGTTATATACCCGTCCTTTTCCGAAAGGATGCTGTCTTCCGCGCAGCGCGCAAGGTCGGCGATATCGTCCGTGTAAGAATAGTACAGCGACGCGTACTTTACGGCAAAGCCGTAATTGCCGAGCTGCTCGCACCAACCGCAGAGCGTTCCCGGGAAGCCGAAACTTAAAACGGCGAACACCACGACGGCGCATCCCGCCACTATACCTAAGGTAGAAAGGGCGGATTTTATGATTATCTGTTTCAAAGCCGTATACCGAGTCAAACGGAGCGGCGGTAAAAATCGCCGCCCGCACACCGCCGCACAACGGTTGCGCGGCAGCACATTTTTATTTTAATTATTTTATCACAGCATCAAATAAAATGCAAGTGTTTGAAAACATTCATAATCGGCAAAACGTGCAATATAAATGTAATATGAAAAAAATTTTTTATGTATTGCCCGCCATTGCCGCCGCGGCGGCAGTTTGCGGAGGCTGCAAAGTCAAGACAGACTACAGAGAATATGTATCCGAACGCAGGTACGACATCTATGAATACACAGGCGACGACGTAAAGATAAGCATGTACTGCACGGAAAAGGAATCGCCGTTCATTGCGGACGGCATCAAGGGCGACACCTGCAAAACGGCGGAGATATACGCCGACGTGCAGGAAGCGGAAAATGTAGCCGTCACATCCCAAAGTTTTACAGGCGGGGAAATGAGCTACCTTGCAGCACGCGGCGTGTGGTACATAAGTTTTTCCTGCGAAGCGCCCGAAGGCAGCGAAATAAAGATCACGCTCGAACGCGACGGGGAAAAACAAGATTACACCCTGCTGAGCGTACTCACCGACGGAGTGATGACCTGCGAACAGGCGCTGGACTGCGTGATTGAACACGACGGGGAGCTCTTTGAAAAAATGACGGAGAACGGGATATTCAAGGGCGAGATCATTATAAGGCTCTTATACGACGACAAGTGCTACTACTACGTGGGCGTGTGCGACAGGGAGGGAAACATGCACGCCTACCTTGCCGACGGGCAGTCGGGTAGGATAATATTGGAGAGGACTCACTCGATGTAAAAACGCCTAAACAGGCGCTTTTACATCACACATAGTACTATGAAATCGCCGTAAAAGCGTTAAATCACCTTTTCATAGCACAAAAACGTGCCATTTGCGCGCGTCAGGCTGCCGCAGCATATAAAGCCGCATCCGGCGAGCAGTTTTTGCATCGGCACGTTGCGGGCGTGAGTATCCATCTTAAGCGACGCCTTCCCCCGCCTTTTTGCCTCCTTTACCGCCTCGTCGATACAGCAGCGGGCGGCGCCCCTGCCGCGGAACGCGGGCGCCACGGCGAGCGTATGCACGGCAAGATACCCTGTACTCCCTTGCGCCTTTTCCGTAAGCCACGCAAAACCTGCGGCGTCATATTCTTCGTCCCGCTCAAACACGGAATAGACGGCAACTATTTCCCCGCCATAAACGAGCTTGCGAAAATTGCCGCCCGAAACGGCGTCCTGTATATAGCCGTCGTAAGGAAAGCCGTCCTGCCACTGCGGGTTGCCCTGCTGCGCCATGAACGCGCGGGCGGCGGCAAATATCTCTTTTATGCGCGGAACGTCACACCGTTGCGCGATACAAACTTTTTCTTCCATGGCAATAAAATTACGGGCGTGCCGCAAGCGGCGCGCCCCTCCTTAAAAATTCAGCTCTCCATAAATTCGATTATTATGCTGTTTTGCACGAACAGGAATTCTTCCTTTATGCGCACCCTTGCGCCTCTTATGTCAAGATAGCGCGCCACCTTTTTCAGCGGCAGGGCGTACTCCTTAAAAAAGTCGGAGGAGAACATTTTATTATACTCATCCGCATCGAGCCCGTCAGCCGTGCGCAGGGCGAGCATGATATATTCAAACTTCTGCCCCTCCCTGTCCACCTCTTCGGAATTTATGACGGGAAGGTGATCGGTAAAGATACATTTGAAATATTCGTCCAGATCGAAGGTATTTGTAAAACGCACGTTGCCTATGCAGGACGACGCCGAAACGCCGAACCCGATGTATTCGCCGCGATGCCAATAGTTGAGGTTATGGCGGCTCGTTTTGCCGTCCTTGCAGAAGTTTGAAACTTCATAGCGGGCAAAGCCGAGCTCTTTAAGGCGCCTGAACCCGGCGTCGTAAAGCGCAGCCACTTCGTCCTGGTCGGGGAGCTCGCCGTTGAGGTAGTCCGTATAAATGGGCGTGCCGTCTTCGGGCGTGAGCGCATACATGGAAATATGGCTCGCGCCGGCATCGGCGGCAAAATCTATGGTATAGACTACGTCGCGCGCAGTCTGCCCCTTGAGCCCGATGAGCACGTCGGCGTTGAAGTTCTGCCCCTTTAAAGGGGCTGCACAGTCAAGGAAGTCCTGCGCGGAGTGTATCCTTCCTATATCCTCAAGCTGGCTGTCTATGGCGGACTGCAGCCCTACGGAAAACCTGTTTATCCCGCACTTTTTGTAAAATTCTATCTTTTCCGCCGTGACGGTGCCCGGATTGAGCTCTATCGTTATCTCCGCATCCTTGGAGAGGGAGAAATTTTTGCGCGCGGAGGCGACAAGCATGCCTATATAGCTCTCGTCTATGACGGACGGAGTGCCGCCGCCTATATAGAGAGTATCGAACACGTAATCTTTGAGCTGCTTTTTGCGGAAGCTCATTTCACGGTATACGCACGCCATGTAACTTTCGGCATAGCAAAGTTTATCCGGGAAAGAAGCAAAGTCGCAGTATGAACATTTACTTTTGCAAAACGGAATGTGTACGTAAATCCCTGCCATCATATCACCCAGCGATATTTTTTAAGGTCTACTTTTAAGTCGCCCGAAAAGCCGACTCCCTCTGCCGCAAGCAGCTCTCTTTGCGCGTTCTCCCCGCCGAAGGCAAACGCCGGGGAAAGGCTGCCGTCGGCAAACACTACCCTGTGGCAGGGGATGACGCCGGGGCGCGGGTTTACGTGGAGCGCCCAGCCGACCTGACGCGACATACGCGGCGCGCCGCACATGCGCGCCACGTCCCCGTATGTTAAAACTTTGCCGCGGGGGATAGACATGACTACGCCGTATACCCGCTCGAAAAACCCTTGCATATCAGTCCTTGTTGGTCTTTAATATCTGCATGAACACTTCGGAAGGCACTTCCACGCTGCCTATCGTGCGCATGCGCTTTTTGCCCTCTTTTTGCTTTTCCAACAGCTTCTTTTTGCGCGTGATGTCGCCGCCGTAGCACTTTGCAAGCACGTCCTTGCGCATAGCCTTGACGGTCTCGCGCGCGATTATCTTGCCGCCTATCGCCGCCTGGACGGGGATCTCGAACAGCTGGCGAGGGATGGCGTCCTTCAGATTTTCGCAAAGCGACCTGCCGCGCGCATAGGCGGAATCTTCGTGGACGATCATCGACAGGGCGTCGCACGCCTCGCCGTTTAAAAGAATGTCAAGTTTTACAAGTTTGCTGCGGCTGTAGCCTATGAGCTCATAGTCGAAACTTGCGTACCCGCGCGTGCGCGACTTAACCGAATCGAAAAATTCAAATATTATCTCATTTAGCGGCATTTCATATACGAGCTGTACGCGGTTTGCGTCCAGATAGTTCATCTCTTTGAACACGCCGCGCTTTTCGCGGCAGAGATCCATTATCGGGCCGAGATAGTCGGGCGGAGAATAGATGTCCACCTTGACTATGGGCTCCTCCATATGCTCTATCTCCGCCTGCGGAGGAAGGTGCGAAGGATTGTCCACGAACAGCTCGCTGCCGTCCGTCTTTACCACCTTGTAGCTTACCGAAGGCGCGGTCGTGATTATGTCGAGGTTAAATTCGCGCTCTATGCGCTCCTGGATTATCTCCATATGAAGGAGCCCCAAAAACCCGCAGCGGAAGCCGAAGCCGAGCGCCACGGAATTGTCGGGTTCAAATACCAGGGACGCGTCGTTGAGCTGTAACTTTATGAGCGCGTCTTTAAGGTCGCCGAATTTGCTGCCGTCCAGCGGGTAGATGCCGCAGAACACCACCGACTGCACCTTTTTGTAGCCGGGAAGAGGTTCCTTTGCGGGAGCGTCGGCATTTATGACCGTATCGCCCACGGCGACGTCCTGTATGCTCTTTATGGACGCCGCGATATAGCCGACTTCGCCGGCGGACAGCCCGTTCTTTTCATACAGCCCGGGGGCGAAAACGCCCACTTCGGTCACTTCATACACCTTGTCGGAGCGGAAGGTCTTTATCCTGTCGCCTTTTTTTACGGAGCCGTCTTTAAGGCGCACAAAGAGAATGACGCCCTTATAGTTGTCGTAATAGCTGTCAAAGATGAGCGCTTTTAAGGGCGCATCCAGGTCGCCGTCCGGCGCGGGGAAGTATTTTACGATATCCTCCAATATCTCCTTGATGTTGACGCCCTCTTTGGCGGAGACGAGGGGCGCATAGGAGGCGTCCAGCCCTATAACGTCCTCTATCTCCTTCTTCGCCTCTTCAGGGCGCGCGGAGGGCAGGTCTATCTTGTTTATCACGGGCAATATCTCAAGGTCGTTTTCCAGCGCAAGGTAGACGTTTGCAAGCGTCTGCGCCTCTATGCCCTGAGAGGCGTCCACGACAAGTATGGCGCCTTCGCACGCGGCGAGTGAGCGCGATACTTCGTACGTGAAGTCAACGTGCCCCGGAGTGTCTATTAGGTTGAAGACATATTCGTTGCCGTCTTCGGCGGAATAGAACATGCGGACGGGCGTGAGCTTTATCGTTATGCCGCGTTCACGCTCTATATCCATTGAATCGAGCAGCTGATCCTCCATATCGCGGAGCGATACCTGCCCCGTGAGCTCCATTATCCTGTCTGCAAGCGTGCTCTTGCCGTGGTCGATGTGAGCTATTATGCAAAAATTTCTGATAAATTTACTCGGCTTTTTCATACTTTAAAATATAACAAAAAATTTAATACGCATATAATTATATAAAATCCCGGCCGATTTAGCAAGAAAAAAGCGGGCGGCTTTTTTTCTTAAATTATTTATACTTGCAAGGCGTTGTGCAGATTGACAAAAACACGTTAATAAGTTAACATATAATCATTAAGTTTACGCGGGCACGTTCCCGCGGGAGGGAGATCTTATGAAGGCATACGAAATGAGCCGCGCGCAGCTCGAAGAAGAGATCGCGCGCAGGCAAAAAAGGCTGATACCGCTGAATATCGTAGTCGTGATAATTTCGCTGATAGCCGCGTTCACGATATTCTTTGCGCCGCTGATCACCGTCGACCTTTCCAAATCGGGGCCGCTGATGGACGAAATGGCATCGCAGAGCGGGCAGGCAGGCGAAGAGACGACGGATAACATGCTCGCCGTATTGGAGGATTCGGGCATAAAGATAGACGTGACGACGTCGTGGCTGCTCGGCACGGCATTTTCCGAAGACCCGTCCGCAGAGATAATTTCAATGGCGGCGGACATAGTGAGGGAAAACGAGGACGCACTTATCACCGAAGTGGCGCTGCCGATGCTCGTGGATTCGCTTAAAGAAGAGGGAAACGACATACCCGAAATAAAAGACCCGCAGGCGATTTTAAACAAGATAAGGGCGCTGGAGAGCGCGCAGCCTTCACAGGTGGACGAAGCGATAGACGACGCGCTTTTGGAAGTTCAGAGCCAGCTGGGGAAGGACTTCCTGCCCGACGAATCGCTTGACGAAGCCGCGCAGAAAGTGCGCGAAATATATGACGATACCGTGCAGAACAACGACGGGGCATTTACGCTTGAAGCTTGCGTATGCGTCACGTTCTCGACCATGAACAGCGAAGAAGGCCAGAGCGGCGAGATATACACATCCTACGACGAACTTATAGACGGCATGCTCTCCGAGCAGGGTGAAGACTTTGCAAACACGATAGACCAGGCAGCCCCCTACCTTAAGATAGTTGCCGGCGCAATGATATTTTTTGCCGCGGTGTGGGTGATACTTGCGCTGTTTGCGCTTTTAAGGATATTCACCAAAAACAAGCGCTTTACGATGTGGTACGTAAAGCTCTTCGGTTGCTATCCCTGCATCCTGTTCTGGCTCGCCCCGCTGCTGGCAAACACCCTGGCGCCCGCAGTTGCCGCGGAAGCCGCGGGCACGGTGACCGCAGCGCTGGCGATGATCTCTTCAACGGCATGGATAGGCGGGCTTTGCTACCTGCTGTTGTGGGCAATATCCATATTCTGGGCATTCCCCATAAAGCGCGGGATAAGAAAGTGCAAAAAACAATTAAAGACCGTGGGTGCGTGACACCCGGCTAAAAAACGGTGCGGCAAAATTTGCCGCACCGTTTTTTTCGTTTGTTTCAAATCGGAAATTTTTAAACTTTGAGCCCCCAGCAACGGCGGCGCTTGATGAGCTTGGGATCCCAGCTCTTCCAAAGCTGTTGTATGTTGCTGTTTTCTTCCAGCTCAGGGCCCGTTTCAAGGTACTTGACGCCGAGCTTTATCAGCCCTTCGAGGCAGTGATCGATGACTATGGAGACCGCGCCCGTATTGGCGTACTTTGCGGTCACGCCTACGCTCATCATATCCGCCCTTTCTATATGCGTCATCGCCCTTATGAATGCAGGCAGGCCGAAAGGTATCACGTGCCCCCTGCCCTTGCGCATCGCCTCGCTTATGCGGGGCATCATAAAGCCGTAGACAACAACGTCGTCGTTTTCATCCACGACAGCGCAGGAAAGTTCGGGAACATACACCTGCTTTATCGATTCGAGCTCCCTCGCCTTCTGCTTATCGTTTATGGGGCTCGTACCGAACAGGTGGGCAAACGCTTCGTCCAGCACGGTCAGGCACTTCATTCCGTATTCGTCGAACTTTTTCCTGTCGTGCTTGTAAAGGTATGCAAGATCCACCACCTTGAGATTGTGCTTTTTCTTTATCGTCTCCGCAAGGTTTTTTACGCGCATATCCTGTTCGGCGGGCACCTTTATCTCATAACTCGTCCAGTCCACCACCTTGTACGCGCCGAGCTTTTCCATATGCTCCACATAGTACGGGAAGTTGTAAAGTTCTATGTAAGACGCCTCCTTGTCGAACCCGTCCACGAGCATGCCCTCTTCATTGAGGTCGGAAAAGCTGATGGGGCCTATGATCTCCTCCATCCCGAGCTCCTTTGCCCAGGCAAAGAGCTTTGAAAATAGCGCCTTGGTGACTTCAAAGTCATCGATGACGTCGAACCTTGTAAAACGCAGCTCGTTTTTGCCGAATTTTTCATTGGCGCCACGGTGCCAGATGCCGGCTATCCTGCCCGCTATCTTGCCGTCCTTGTACGCAAGGAACATGCGGCAGTCCGCAAAGCGGAACGCGTCGTTTACGGCGGGGTCGAACTCCGCAAATTCGTCAAAGTAAAAATTGGGGGCAGCGTACTTGTTGCCCTTATACAGATCTATCAAAAATTTAAAAAATTTCTTCTTTCCCTTTTTATCGCTTAAACTTATTTCCTTTACTTCTATCATATTTTTCTCCGTTTTTAAGCCGCCTGCAAGCGGCCTCATTGTGCCGCAGCGGCACAAAATCATCATAAAACCAAAATGCCCTTAAAATCAACGTGCGCGGGCAGGGCCGCCCTTGAGCGCAATTATGGTACTATTTTAACATTGCACGGCTGATTTGTCAATACAATTGTCATATAAAAATATTACAAGCGATATGCCCGCCAAAATAAAAACCGCGGCGATATTCATGCCGCGGAAAAACTTAGTCCTGTGTTGCAACTTTTTTTGTGAAATAGTCGTTGGATATGATCATCCCCGCGCCTATGACCGAAGCGAGCTGAGGTTCATCGAACGTATTTGCGGTGATGTTGAGCTTGGAAGAAAAATAGTCGGCAATGCCGTCCATTTTGCACAGCCCGCCCGAAAGATATATGCCGCTGTGCATGACCGCGGAGGCAACTTCTGCGGGGAGCGAAGATATCATGAGCACGATATACTCTATTATTTTATCGATATACAGCGTGAGCACGTCGTATATCTGCGACGTCGTCACCGCAACTGACGCGGGCGCGCCCGAAGAGGCGTCCCTGCCGTCCACCACCATCAGCTTATTGTCGTCCGCAAGCAAGCTGCCCACGGTGTTTTTGATGCGTTCCGCGGTGAGCGCGCCTATGCGGAGGTTGTGGTTTTCCGCCATGATATCCATGAGGTGCACGTCTATATTGCCGCCGCCGAGGTTGAGGCTCATGCCCGATATCACCCCGTCGAGCGAAAACGCCGCAATGTTGGTAAGGCCGTAACCTATATCCACGCTGAATACCGGCGTAGATTCGCTGAGCGGCACGTTATGGCCGAGAACGGCGGCAAAGGGCGCCTGGGTAAAATACACCTTGCCTATATTGCATTCGTCCGCAAGGGCAAAATATTTGCGCTTTAAGTCGGGCTTGGCGCCGCAGGGGAGCACGAACAGCACCTCCGTTTTGCGGGCACGGCGAAAAGTTATCTCTATCTTTTCAAGGAAGTAGCGCAAAAGGTCGGCAACTATATCTTCGTGGATGATGTCGCCGTCCACCACGGGATTTATTATGTGAGTGTTTTTTGCGGCACGCCCCGATAGGGCACGCGCCTTTTCCCCGAGGAATTTTACGGTGTACCTACCCGAACCGGGGAGCTGTTCTATAGCGGCGCACGTCGCTTCCGCAAGCACAACGCCGCACCCCGATTTATATATCTTGGTCACCCATGAACCCAAATCAATAGCAAGTTTTATCATATATCTTCCCGTACTTCTTTAAGCATTTTCCTGACGAGCGCCACCGGCAGCCCGACCACGTTTGTGTAGCTGCCGAAATATTGTTTTACGAGCCCGCCGTCCTGTATGCCGTAGCTGCCCGCCTTGTCCATCGGCGAACCGCCGGCAACGTAATTTTTTATAAATTCGTCCGAAAGGACGTTGAATTTTACTTCGGTCTTGTCATAGCGCACAAGTTTTTTGTACTTGTTGCGCACGCATACCCCCGTTATGACAAAGTGCGTCCTGCCGGAGAGCAGTTTGAGCGTTTCCACGGCGTCCGCTTTGTCCTTAGGCTTGCCGAGTATCTCGCCGCGGAACACGACTATCGTATCGCACCCTATCACGGTGCTGCCAGAATGGCGGGAAAACACTTCGTCGCACTTGCGCTCCGCAAGGGCGCAGGCAATGTCTTCGGGGAAGAACGATATGTTCACTTCTTCCCCGCCGACGGCGGGATCGACAATAAAATCATTAAGAATTTGCGAAAGCAATTCCCTGCGGCGAGGGGATGCGCTTGCCAGAACGTATTGCATGAGTCTGCCTTATATAAGTAATGCCGCTTTTGCGGCGGCATTGCATTCCGCAACAAAATGTCGCGGGTCAAAGGATTTCAAGGTTTTTGTGGAACGACTTCCTGAATTCCGCCCCGGATGCCATCGCATCACGGATCTCAAGGGCGGCGTCGCCCTCTACCTCCGTCTTCATTATGACGGAATCGCCCAAAATATCGCAGTTGATGCCCTTGATGCAGCCCGACATGCTCCTGTCGAGGCTCTCCGCTATGCGGAGCATAACGCCGAGGCGCCTGACTATCTCTATATCCTCTTCACGGAGGATGTCCTTAAAGCGCGCCCAGTCAAGGGGATTGATGTCCTCCTTTTTATGGCAGCACGCGGTGAACGCGGCAAGGACTATCTCCCTGTGGGTGACGCCGTAGAGGTTGGCGTTGAGTATCATATACCAGCTGTGGCGCTGATGGTTGTAGTATTTGATGCGCATCCCGCAGTCGTGCAAGGTAGCCGCGACTTTGAGCACTTTGAGGTACTGGCGGGGGAACTTATGCAGGACGCGGAGCTGTTTAAACAGCTGTATGCTGAGGTTGACGACATGTTCTACATGCTTTTCGTCGCAGCCGTACCACTTTACGAGCGTCGTGAGGGAATATGTGAGCACGTCCGAAACAGGCTTTTCCAAAGTGGAAGGGAGCGCCTGATTGAACATTATGCCCTCCCTTAAACCGGCGCCGGATATAGTGAAATTTTCCGCATGGATATACGTCACGAACGACTTGATGACGGCAAGCGCCGCGGGAAGGATGTCCGCGCGCTGGGCGGACAGCCCCTTGATCTTTTTCTTTTTGTCAAGGTCGAGCACCTTTATCATATCGTAAAGGGGCAGGAAGTCCTCCGTGAGCATGTTGTAATTGTGAACGGTATCCAGCGGATACTTGTGCACCATTTTGTTTATCTTGAACAGGTTCCTGAACGAGCCGCCAACGCCTATCATCTGCACGTCGGGATCCACTTCGGTGAGCCACTCCACGCCCTTGAGCTGTTCGGTTATGAACTCTTCTATCTTGTTTGCCTGCTCTTCCGGCTTGAGCCCGTCCTGAGCGAACAGGTCGGTGAGCGTAACGGAGCCGAAAGGCAGCGTGGCATAGTTGAGCATGTTGCGCCTGTTGTAGTAGACGATCTTTGTGGAACCGCCGCCTATTTCAAGGATGAGCCCCTTGGGGATATCCATGGTGTTTATTACGCCGCGGTATACCAAAGTTGCCTCCTCTTCCGCGGTGAGCACCTTGATCTTTATGCCGCAGTTTGCCTGGATCTCGTCTAAAAAGCTGCGCTGGTTCTTTGCCTTGCGCACCGCTTCCGTGGCGACGGTGATTATCCTGCTGACGCCGCTCGCATCGCAGAGCTTGCGGAACATTTTAAGCGTTTTTATGGTTTCCACAACGCGCTGCGGCTTTAAAAATCCGTCGCGCTCCATATCCTGCCCGAGGCGGACACTCTCTTTAAGCTCGTCCACCACCATGAAATAACCTTCCTGAAAAAGGTTTACGATGACAAGCCTGGCTGAATTGGATCCTAAATCAATAATTCCTATCTTTTCCAAAACAAATCACTCCTAAACTCGATTAACCGCACGCATTGCCAGACGAGTTTCATTGTTTTCTCATTGCACATGAGTACAGGTAACTTAATTACTATAGATTTGCGGACGGCTGAAAGCAAACAAAAAGCGCCGCAAGAATTGTTCGCGGCCCAACTGAAAATCGCACACGATCTTTATCGCATATCCGCATTTTTTTTACAGTCATCCAAACTATGAAAATTATACCATAATACTTTATTTTTGTATAGATTTTTTCAATAAATTTGTGCAGGTTGCACATAAAAAAAGTGATAAAAAACACGATTTGAACGAACTTATCAGCACCCGCTGCAGTTCGTGACAAATAATCGACGTTTTGTGGCAGGGCGTCAGCCGCCGGGAGCGACGAGATCCTTTATCCTGGCGCCCGTGAGGGGGCAGAAAAAGTCGGGCGCTATCTCTTTGAGCGGCTCTAAAACGAATGCCCTGCGGGAGTATTCCGGGTGAGGGACGGTAAGCCCGTCTTCGCAGATGACCTGCCTGCCGTAAAAGATGATGTCTATATCCAGCGTCCTGTCGTCCCAGCGGAGCGAGCGGCTGCGTTCGCCCGCCTCCTCTATGCGGTGTATCTCGTTTAAAAGGGCGCGCGGCGGGAGATAGGTGTCTACGGCGACGCAGGCATTCAAAAACATGTTCTTTGCGACGCCGCCGTAGGGCGCGCTCTCTGTATAAGACGACACCTTTTTTACCGTTATTCCACGCGTCGACGCGAGTTCCTTTACTGCAAAATCGAGGTATGCCTTTCTGTCGCCCATGCTTGAACCGAGCGAGAGATACGCCCTTTCGCGCCGGAGAAAAACTTCTGCCGACATCGTTTTGAATTTGGCCTTGACGGGGGCCTGGGGCTTATCCACGCGCAGGCGGACGGAGCGCGCCGAAGGGAAATTTTCAAGTATAGCCTGCGCGCAGCGGCAGGCGAGCGTCTCTATGAGGTTGAACACATTGCCCGTCGCAACAGCCGTTATCAGCTTGCACGCGGTGGAGTAATTGACGGTCTGCGAGATCTCGTCGTTTTTCGCCGCTTCGTAAAAATCGCAGTCGATCTCTGCGGAAAATACAAAGCGCTTGGGCTGTTTCTTTTCAAAATCGTTCACACCGTGACACGTCTTTATGCAAAGTTTTTTAATGAACACCTTGCCCATTGAAAGCCTCCTTTTTTATAGCCTCTACGTTTTCCTTTACGTCGTGCACCCTTACGAACATTATGCCTTTTTTTACCGCCGACGCCGTCGCGCGCACGGTGGGAGCAAGGCGGTCGCGCACGTCCCCGCCGAAGAGCGACTTGCGGCTCACGCCTAAGAGCAGCGGATAGCCGAGGCGGGACAGCCTTTCATACCCGCCGAGCAGTTCAAGATTCTGCTGCCTGCTCTTTGCGAACCCGATTCCGCCGTCAAGGCATATCCTGTCCTTGCATATGCCTGCAGAAATTGCAATATCCAGCGATTTTTTTAAAAAATCTTCTATTGACCCCCATATATCACCCGACAAAGGCGTATGACTGTTGTGCATTATACACACCGAAGCGCCGTAAGAAGCTATGACGTCAGCCATATCGGCATCGTGAGTCAATCCCCAGACGTCGTTTATCATGTCGGCGCCCTCGCCGAGCGCCGCGCGGGCGCTTTCGGAAAAATAGGTATCGATAGATACGGGCACGGAGAAATGCTTTTTTATCAGGCGCAGCGGCTGCAGAAAACGTGATATCTCTTCCGCGGCGGAAACTTCCCTGTACCCCGGGCGCGTAGACTGCGCGCCTATGTCTATCACCTCGGCGCCGTCCTCCACCGCCCTTTCCACGGCGGAGAGCACGGTGTATTCCGTCTGCCTGCTGCCTTCCCAAAAGCTGTCCGGCGTGAGGTTGACGATCGCCATCACGTGCGTGCCGCACGTAAATTCTTTACTTCCTATCTTCATTTTAAAAGCGCTATGACCTCCGCCACCCTCTCCTGCGGGAATTGACCGGCAGTCGCGTACGTCACCGTCTTGGAGCCGAACTTTTTGACCCCCCTGCACGTCATGCAGGTGTGCTCCGCTTCACAGATGACAAGCACTCCGCGCGCACCGAGGCAGGTATAGACCGCCCGTGCCACCTGCGATGTGAGCTGTTCCTGCAACTGCAGGCGCCTTGCGAACACCTCTACCGTGCGCGCGAGCTTGGACAGCCCCGCCACCTTTTTATCCGGCAGGTACGCTATGGCTATCTTGCCGAAAAAGGGCATCAGGTGATGTTCGCACATAGAGGAAAAGGCGATATCCTTTTCTATGACTATATCGCCCGACTGCACGCCGAACGTCTTGGAAAGGTGTTTTGACGCATCGTCGCCGTTGCCGCACAAAAGTTCGGCATACATGTCGGCGACGCGCGCCGGGGTATCCCTGAGCCCCTCCCTTGTTATGTCTTCGCCCACGGCTTCAAGAAAATCCGCCACGGCTTTTATAGCCCTTTCCCTATCCATTGCTTTGCCTCCTTTAAAAGAGTGAACGAACCGCAGACGGCAACGACTTCGCCGTCTGCATTTTCCATTGCTTCGCCTACGCTTGCCGCCCCGCGCGCCGACGGGAATGCCGAACGGCAGGCGGCGAATATCTTTTCGTATTCCATCGCCCTGTACCCCGAAGGCTGCACGGCGACGACGTTCTCCGCACACCTGCCGAGCATGCCGAGCGAGGATGTGATGTCCTTGTCGCTCAGGCACCCGTATATGAGCGTCCGCCTTTTGCCTGCATACCTTTTGAGCCTTTCAGAAAGCGGGATAAAACTTTCCGGATTGTGCGCGCCGTCGAGTATATATATTTTGCCGCCCGATTCTATCTGCTGCACCCTTCCCGGAAGAAAAGCCGCGGCTATGCCCGCGCGGACGGCATCACCGTCCAATCCGATGAGCCGCGCCCCCTCTATTGCAAGGGCGGCGTTATACGGCTGGCGGCAGCCGAGCATCTTTGTAAAATAGCGCCTTCCTTCAAGCGAAAAGAAAGTCCCTTCGTCCCCCTCCTCTATATCGCAGGGGCAGGCGCACAGCGACGCCCCCTTGCCGTAAAAGATGTGGCGCACCTCCTGCGGCACGCACTGCGAAATGACGGAGGGACAGCCGGAGATTATACCCGCCTTGTGGGCGGCAATCTCTTCGAGCGTATTGCCGAGGTATGCGGTGTGTTCCCGCGAGACGGAAGTTATGAGCGCGAGCACCTTTTTTTGAGCCGCGTTGGTCGTATCCAAAAGCCCGCCCATGCAGCACTCTATCACCGCGTATTCGCAGCCTTCGCCGGCAAACATCGCAAAAGCCGCCGCGGTCTGCCGCTCGTACGCGGTGGGCGCATCCCCCATTCCGTCTGCTGCCGCCTGCACGTTTTTAAGGTATTTTTCGCACAACAGGATGTCCTGCCTGCCGTTGACGCGGAACTGCTCTTCAAAGCAAAAGACTTCCGGCGTGGTATAGGTGCCCACGGTTTTGCCGGCGGCAAGCAGTACGGAGGTGAGATATTCGCACACCGAACCCTTGCCGTTTGTGCCTGCCACATGGACGATCTTCAACTTTTTATCCGGGCTGCCCATCCTGTCCAACAGTTCGCGCGTGCGCTCCGTGCCGAACTTCATCCCCGCGCTGCGCATGTTTACTATATTATTGACAACTTTTTGTGAATCCATAAAAAAAGAACTCCGCACTGTTTTCCGGCGTCCTTAAAAAGCAAAAGGGCGCAAAATAAGGCGCCCTAAATAAACTTGATCCCGGGACGCGCACAGCCACCGCAGGTCTGACCTTTCGTTTGCCGACTGTCCTATCGGCAACACTTAACGCGCCTGTGCAATTTGTTTTTATGAATTATATCACCATATGCGCGATTTTGCAAGAATATTGAAAGGGTTTTTGCCGATACTTATTGTATGGCGCTTATTTTTGTGAGGACGGCTATAATTTTTATAACATTGCTCGCGGTCATGAGGCTGATGGGCAAGAGCCAAATAGGCGAAATGCAGCCGTTTGAATTTATAATAACGCTGCTCATCGCCGAGCTTGCCTGCATACCTATGGCGGACTCCACCATCCCCCTGCTGTACGGCGTGGTTTCCATAGCGGCGATGTTCATACTGCACCAGACGGTGTGGCTGCTCGATCTGTGGTTCAGGCCTATGAAAGCCGTGATATGCGGAAGGCCGTCCCTTGTGATAACGCGCGACGGCATAGACGAATACCAGCTTAAAAAGAACAACCTTGACGTGAGCGACCTTATAGAGAGCATGCGCGCGGCGGGGTACTTCAGCCTTGACGACGTCTACTACGGGCTGTATGAAGCCAACGGGAGTTTTTCCGCGCTGGAAAAGGAGCAGAAGACCTGTTCGCTCGCCGTTACTCTGATAGACGGAGGCAGGCTCAACGCACACAACCTTGCGACCTGCGGGATAGACAGGCAGCAACTGGACGGCTTTTTGAAGGAACAGGGCGCCCCGTTGAAAAAAGTGTTGGTGATGACCGTGGACGGCAACGGCAGGGTGTACTTTCAAAAAAAAGGCGGGCGATATAAAATATTTTATTTAGAGGCAAAAAACAGATGGTGAGATCGATAGTCCTCACGGTGGCAGCAATAGCCGTATGCGCGGGCTTTTTTGTGTTTGTGGATATGTACCTTGAAAGGCAGTTCGACGAATTTTACAATGCCGTGGATACCCTTTACGAAAAGACCGAAAACAAAACGGCAAACCGCGGCGATGCCGACGCCGTGTGCACGATGTGGAAACAAAAGCGCAGCCGCCTGCACATCTTTATCCCTCACAACGACATCGCCTATGTGGATTACAGGCTGAACGAGGCGCTCTCGCTGATATACACGAACGACTACGCGCCCGCGCTTGCAAACCTTGAAATAGTGCGCAGCATGGCAAAGTCCCTGCCCGACAATTACAGCCTTAAACTTGAAAACATATTTTAAATTTTTTGCCGTTACGGCAACGGGCGCGCCGGGTAAAAGAGCGGCGCGCCCGTTAAGTTCATTCGTATTCGTCGTAACTGCGCCGCTGGCCGTGCGACGGGCCGCACATCTCGGCGGGAGCCATCCCCTTGCCCTTTTTGCGGCAGCGGGGTTTTTCGCCCGGAGGAGCAAGTTCCACATCCGTGATGATGACGTCTTCGCCTATGCGCACGACAGACTGTACCGGCACGAATATGTCCGGCCGTGTAAGGCGGAAGCCCTTGCAACCCGTGACATAAAATCCGCACACCCTGCCTTCGGGAAAGGAAAAGACGAGATCGCACACCTTGCCCAGATTCCTCCCGTCCTTTACGCACACGACGTCCATCTGTTTTAGTTCGGTATAAGAAAATTCCAAAAGACACCTCCCGCCGCGCGCCGCACAGTGCCGGCGCGGCGACAATGCGGCATTGCGCCCTGCGGGCGCGCCGCACCATACATAATATGCGGCGAAAAATTTTTTTGTTCCAATTTTATAACCGCAACGAGAGCATCCCTTTAAATTTTGCGTGTCCGCAACCCGGAACCATATATAGAAAAGGCCTGCCGCAAAAGCGGCAGGCCGAAAATATAACCCTTACTTTTCAAATATGGCTTTGAGGGGATTGTTTGCAAACAGATCGTCCAGCTTGAATATACTGTCTTTGAGCTCCGAAGCAAAATTCGCCGCGGTATCGCCGCCTATCCACGCCACTATCTGGAACACGATGAGCAAGATGGCAAGCGCAACGGCAAAGAAGAACGCCGCGCCGAGTATCTTGTTTATTATTTTAAACAGGATGTTGTCTATCTCTACAATGCCCTTTATAATCTTTACAATTATTATCCTAAGTATCTGGACGATGATGAACAGAACGATGGCGAGCAGTATCCTGTCCGTATGGATATCGGCAAAGAACGTGCCGACGTCGCCGCTGTCCTTGAGCCAGTCGTTGAACTTATCCAAAAGATTGCGCACGGCATCCCAATCAAGGACAAAGCCGAATATGAGATAGCATACGAATACAGATATAATGATACCGAAGATGCCGCTCGTGAAAAATTTAAGCCCCTTTCCAAAGCCGACCATGGCGCCGATAAGGACAAAAAGTATACACCCGACAAGAACGATAATGTCAGCCGTAATCATGTATGTTTTGACCTCCGAATTATTTGACGGTTATATTATAACATTAAAATGCCGCCAATGCAATGGTAAATCGTGCAATTTTTACACAAAAAATGATAAAAATTCCACAAAGCAAACGGCAGCGTTTTAAAAGACGCCGCAAAGCCCGTAACGGCATGCCGGTTATTGACACAAGGGACGGTTTTTATTCGGGCATGCGCCCTTATTTTGCGCGCACGTAAACTATGCCCGCCGCACGCGGACCGATATGAGTGCCTATCACGGGGCAGATATTGAACATCTCTTCCCCCTCGCGCCCGGTCATTGAGGCGAGTTTTTGGCAGTTTGCGCTGTCCATGCAGTATATTCCGCGCACGGCAAACGATTCGTCCTTTTTATCTTCGGCATAGCGCGAAGCGATGTACTTCAGCGCCGTGTTCATGCCTATGCTCTTGTGGATGAGCTCCACTTTACCGTCCTGCCCGAGCGTTATTACGGGCTTGATCTTGAGCATGCTGCCCACGGTCGCCACCGCCCTGTTTATCCTGCCGCCCCTCTTTAAATATTCCAACGTATCGAGCGCGGCGAGCAGGACTATCCTGGGGCGAAGCTCGTCGAGCGCGGCGATCACCTCTTCCGCCGGCCTTTCGCGCAGGCGAACAGCCTCTTTTACGAGTATGCGGAGCATGTACGTGGTGCACTTTCCGTCATACACGCGTATCCCGCCATAGCCCGATTCACGCGCGGCGCGCACCGCCCAGTCATAGGAGCCGGACAGCGCCGAAGCGATGGGAATGACGAGCACCTCGTCCCCCTTTGCCGCCGCATCGGAAAACACTCCCGTAAGGACATCGAAATTGAGCTGCGAAGTCCTGGGGAATTCCGTAGACGATACAAGTTTTTTGTAGAACTGTTC
>CALVPV010000002.1 GCA_944353935.1 uncultured Clostridia bacterium
GCGCCCGATTCAAAATACAGCCTGTGTATCCTGTCTACAAACTTTTTTACGCCCTCTATGTTCGCCGTGTTCCAGGGTTTTGTGTCCGCAACGGGACCCATGAACATTTCGTACATCCTTAAAACGTCGGCGCCGTAGTCGCGCACAACGTCGTTGGGATTTACCACGTTTCCCTTGGATTTGGACATCTTTTCGCCGTCTTCGCCGAGTATCATCCCCTGATGGAATAATTTTTTGAACGGCTCCTTGCAGGGGACAAAACCTTTATCGTAGAGGAAATTGTTCCAAAAACGGGAATAGAGAAGGTGCCCCACAAGGTGCTCCTTCCCGCCGCAGTAAAAGTCGACGGGCATCCAGTGTTTGAGCAGCTCGTAGTCGGCAAACTGCTTGTCGTTGTGGGGATCGCAGTAGCGGAGGAAGTACCACGACGAGCCCGCGGAACCGGGCATTGTTGCCGTTTCGCGCTTACCCTTTACGCCGTCCACGGTGACGTTTACCCATTCGGCGGCATTGTCGAGCGGCGCCTTTCCTCCGCGCGCCTTGTAATCCTTCATCAGCGGAAGGGTGAGGGGGAGTTCGTCGTCCTTTAAGGGCACGTCCTTGCCGTCTTCAAGGTGTATTACGGGGACGGGTTCGCCCCAATAGCGCTGGCGGGCAAATATCCATTCGCGCAGTTTGTACGATACTGCCTTTTTGCCGCATTTGTGCTCTTCGAGCCAGGCCGACATCTTATCTATGGCGTCCTGTTTGTTGAACCCGTTCAAAAAGCCGGAATTTATATGCAACCCGTCGCCGGTATACGCTTCTTTTTCAACGTCGCCGCCTTCAAGCACTTGTATCACGGGCAAGCCGAATTTCTTTGCGAATTCGTAGTCGCGCGTGTCGTGCGCGGGGACTGCCATTATGGCGCCGGTGCCGTAGGAGGTTAGCACGTAGTCGCTTATAAATATCGGCAGTTTGGAACCGTTTGCGGGGTTTATGGCGTATGCGCCCGTAAACACGCCTGTCTTTTCCTTGTTGAGTTCCGTTCTTTCAAGCTCCGATTTGCTTGCGCACGCCCTTTTGTAAGCCTGAACTTCGTCAAGCCTGTCGGCAGAGGTTATCTTTTCGACGAGGGGGTGTTCGGGGGCAAGCACGCAGTACGTAGCCCCGAACAGCGTGTCGCATCGCGTGGTGAATACCGTAAACTTTTCTTCCGTGCCGTCTATTTTAAAGTCTACGTTTGCCCCGACCGATTTTCCTATCCAGTTGCGCTGGGCAGTCTTTGAGGCTTCGGGCCAGTCGAGCTCGTCCAGCCCTTCAAGCAGGCGTTCGGCATATTTGTTTATGTCTATTACCCACTGCTTCATATTTTTGCGCACCACGGGATAGCCGCCGCGCTCGCTTTTTCCGTCTATTATCTCGTCGTTTGCGAGCACGGTGCCGAGCTCTTCGCACCAGTTGACGGGCACGTCCGCATAGCGTGCGAGCCCGGCGTTGAAGAGCTGTAAAAATATCCATTGCGTCCATTTGTAGTAGGAAGGGTCGCAGGTGGATACGGTCTGCGTATAGTCGTACGAGAGCCCGAGCATCTTGAGCTGCGACGTGAACGTCTCTATATTCTTTTGCGTAAAGTCCGCGGGGTTGTTACCCGTCTTTATCGCGTACTGTTCGGCGGGCAGGCCGAACGAGTCAAAGCCGATGGGGTGCAGTACGTTGTAGCCCTGCATCCTCTTCATGCGGGCGATTATGTCTGTGGCGGTGTAGCCTTCGGGATGTCCGACGTGCAGTCCCGCGCCCGAGGGGTAGGGGAACATGTCGAGCACATAGTATTTGGGTTTGGAAAAGTCGTGCAGGTCAGTGTGGAACGTGCCGTTCTTATCCCAATATTCCGTCCATTTTTTTTCTACTTCGCTGAAATTTGTATAAGCCATATCGTTACACCTGTAATATCGTTTGTATCATTATACATAAACGAACGCTTTTTAGCAAATATTTTAACGGAATATAGCATATTAAAGTGCGTTAAAGTCTTGACAAACGCCGCAAAAAATTATAAGATATATCTGTCAGGCGGGAAGACAAGTACCGTCCGCGTGCTTTTCAGAGAGCGGAGCCTCAGGCTGCAAGTTCCGCAAGACGCGCGGGTAGCGGGAAACCACTTCGTACAGCGCCGGGCGGCAATTTTATAAGCGGTCTTTACGGCAATTAAGGTGGAACCGCGCAAAATGAATTTTGCGTCCTTAAAACATACTTTTTTTGTAGGTTTTAAGGGCGTCTATTTTTTTATAAAAGTATTTCAGGAGATACGGATATGAATGTATTTTTAAGAAGCGGCGACCAACTCACGCTCGATGACGGCGCAAAATGTTCGGATGCGGCAAAGGCGATAAGCGATTCGCTCGCAAGGAATGCCGTGGCTGTCAAGATAGACGGCAAGCTCTGTGATCTCTCCGCGCCGCTCTCCGGCGGGGAAAAGCTGGAATTTGTGACGCTCAAAGACAAGGATGGGCTCGAAGTATACCGCCATACTTGTGCGCACGTGCTCGCCCAGGCGGTGAAGAACATTTTCCCCACCTGCAAACTTGCAATAGGCCCCGTCATCGATAACGGGTTTTATTACGACTTTGACTTCAATACGCCCATAACCCAGGAAGATTTCGGCAAGATTGAGGCCGAAATGCAGAAGATAATAAAGGCGAATACGCCCATCGAACGCTTTGAGCTTTCCCGTAAAGAGGCGGTGGAGCTCATGACGCGTTTCAAGGAAAAGTATAAGGTGGAACTCATAAACGACCTCCCCGAGGGGGAGACGATCTCCTTCTATAAGCAGGGTGCGTTCACCGACCTCTGCCGCGGGCCGCACTTGCCTTCTACCGGCAAGATCAAGGCGTTCAAGCTCACTTCGCTTGCGGGCGCTTACTGGCGCGGCAACGAAAAGAACAAGATGCTCACAAGGATCTACGGCGTAGCTTTTGCCAAAAAGGACGAGATGCAGGCTTACTTCGATATGCTCGAAGAGGCAAAGAAGCGCGATCACATCAAACTCGGCAGGGAGCTCAAGCTCTTTACCCTTCTCAACGAAGGAAGGGGGTTCCCGTTCTTCCTTCCCAACGGCATGGTGCTCAAAAACATCCTTGCCGACTATTGGCGTGACCTGCACCGTAAAGAGGGATATGTGGAGATACAGACGCCCATCATACTTTCGCGTACATTGTGGGAAAATTCGGGGCATTGGGATCACTACAAGGACAATATGTATACCACCAAGATAGACGGTGAAGACTTCTGCGTAAAGCCCATGAACTGCCCCGGCGGCATGCTCGTATACAAGCTCCAGCCGCACAGCTACAAGGATCTGCCCATAAGGATGGGCGAAATGGGGCTTGTTCACAGGCATGAAAAGAGCGGCCAGTTGCACGGTCTGTTCCGCGTGCGTTGCTTCACTCAGGACGACGCCCATATCTTTATGCTGCCCGAACAGATCACGGACGAAATAAAGGGTGTCGTAAGGCTCACCGATAAGATCTACAAACAGTTCGGCTTTAAGTATAAAGTGGAGCTTTCCACCCGTCCCAAAGACAGTATGGGTACGGAGGAAGAGTGGAACGTTGCCACCAACGCGCTCAAGGAAGCACTCGACGAGATGGGTCTCGAATACGAGATCAACGAAGGCGACGGCGCGTTCTACGGTCCCAAGATAGATTTTCATCTGCAGGACAGCATAGGCAGGACGTGGCAGTGCGGCACGATACAGCTCGACTTCCAGATGCCGCAGCGCTTTGAACTTGAATACGTTGGCGAAGACGGCGCAAAGCACCGCCCCATAATGATCCACCGCGCCATCTACGGCTCTATGGAGAGGTTTATCGGTATCCTTATAGAGCATTACGCGGGCAAGGTCCCCGTATGGCTCGCGCCCGTACAGGTCAAGGTGCTTCCCATAACGGACAGGACGCTCTCCTATGCGAACGAAGTTGCCGACAAGCTCCGTAAAAGCGGCGTGCGCGTAGAAGTCGACGGCAGGAACGAAAAAATAGGCTACAAGATAAGGGAGGCAAAACTTGAAAAAGTTCCCTATGTACTTGTGGTCGGCGATTCCGAAGAGAGGGACGGCACTGTAAACGTAAACAAGCGCGGCGTGGAAGAGAAGTATTCCATGAAAGCCGACGAGTTTGCCGCACTTGTGTGCGAAGAGGATAAAAATAAAGTCACCTTTTAAGGTTTAAAACATCCTGCGGGCAGCCTTATGGCGTTGCCCGCGGGATGTTAGGTTAAATTTTTATTTATGCGCATATAAAATCGTTTGACATTTTTGTGTGCATATTGTAATATTATTGAGTAAGCAAAGGCAAAACCTTTCGCCGTACGGAAAGTCTGTACCGGCAAATAATGCAAAAAAACGGCTTTAATGCCCTTTTTACGTCATTATGCGGGTTGCTTTTGCGATCCGCTTTTTTTTGCGGGCAAATAAAATGAGAGGTAAAAAGTTATCAAAGATTCCTATTCTATCAACGAAGATATCCGCGACAGGGAAGTAAGGGTGATAGCGTCCGACGGGCAGATGCTCGGCATAATGTCGGCTGCGCAGGCTCAGCGCCTTGCGTATGACCAGGATCTTGACCTTGTGAAGATATCCCCCGCGGCAAATCCTCCCGTATGCAAGATAATGGATTATTCCAAATTCAAGTACGAGCAGGCAAAAAAGGATAAGGAAAACCGCAGGAACCAGACCGTTGTCGAGCTTAAAGAGATAAGGCTTTCCATGACCATAGACGTCGGCGACATCGCCGTAAAGACCAAGCAGTGCCTTAAATTCCTTGAGGCGGGCAACAAGGTCAAAGTGTCTATCAGGATGAAGGGCAGGGAAAATTCCCGTTCTTATCTTGGTGCAAAGGTAATGGAAAACTTTTTTGAAGGTTTGGGCGGCAAGGCTGTAATGGACAAAAAGCCGACTACCGAAGGCAGGAACATCATAATGATGCTCTCGCCCGTCAAAGCATGATTTTACCCGCATTTTAAATTTAAATTCTATCGGAGGTCAATAAATATGCCTAAGCAGAAATCTCACAGCAGTACCAAAAAGCGTTTCTGGCTTACTTCTACCGGCAAGGTAAAGAGGGCGCACGGCGGCAAAAACCACAAAGCAGAAACAAAGAACAGAAAGAGGAAGAGAAATTTGCGTAAGAACACGTTAGTTTCTACTACCCAGGAATCGACCGTTAAGTCGATGATTCCCTACAAGGACTAAGGAGGTCAGAACCGTATGCGTATTAAAAGAACAGTAAACGCGCTCAAAAAGCGTAGGAAGATATTCCGCCTTTCCAAGGGCTATTTCGGCAACAAGTCCAAGTCTTACAGGATCGCACGCGAAGCCGTGATGAAGTCTTTGAACTATGCGTTCAAGGGCCGCAAGCTCCGTAAGCGCGATATGCGCAGCCTTTGGATCGCGCGTATCAACGCGGCTGCAAGGATCAACGGGCTTTCCTATTCCAAATTCATGCACGGCCTTAAAGCTGCCGGCATAAACCTCAACAGAAAAGTTCTTGCAGACCTCGCCGTGAACGATGCCGCTGCATTTGCCGCGCTCGCCGAAAAGGCTAAGGCTGCAGTTTAAGAACGCAGATCGCATAATTAAGCCTTGAAATACAGGCTTAATTTTTTGCTTTTTTATGGTAATACAATCAAGATCCAATGTACGGGTGAAGGCGCTTGCCGCCCTCAAAGAAAAAAAATTCAGGCGCGAACGCGGGGAGTACCTTGTAGAAGGTTATAAAATGGTCTCCGAATGTATTGCGGCGGGCATGCAGGTCACCGCGGTCGCCTGCACTGAAGAATATGCCGCAAGATTTGAAGATGCGCTGATCGTTTCGCGCCAGGTGTACGAATACATTTCCGACGAAAGGACGCCGCAGGGCGTGCTCGCGTCCGTTAAATTGCCCGATATGGGCATAGTGCCGCCGCGCGGCAGATGCGTGCTGCTCGATGGTTTGCAGGATCCCGGCAATGTAGGCACGATAATAAGAACGGCGAATGCAGCAGGGTACGGAGATATCTATCTTGCCGACTGTGCGGACGCCTTTTCGCCTAAATGCGTGCGTTCAAGCATGAGCGGCGTATTCTTTACAAGGATAATGCCGGGCAGCAGAGAGGACATTCTTTCGGCACTCACGGGTATACCGCTCGTTTGCGCCGACATGGACGGCGAAAGCGCGTATACGTTTGAGGCGCCCGAAAAGTTCTGCCTGTGTATAGGCAGCGAGGGGTCGGGCTTGAGCAAAGAGGTGAGAAGAGCCGCTTCCCATACCGTGAGCATACCCATGCGCTCTACGTGCGAGAGCCTCAACGCTGCTGTTTCGGCAGGTATCTTGATGTATCTATTGAAGGGTGCGGAATGATGTTCCGCGTTATTTAAGACGGAGGTTATAAAATGTCTGGACATTCCAAATGGCATAACATACAGGCAAAAAAGGGCAAGACGGACGCTGCGCGCGGCGCAATGTTCACTAAACTCGGCAGGGAGATTGCCGTTGCCGCAAAGGGTAATCCCAATCCCGATACCAACAGTAAACTTGCGGACGCCATTGCAAAGGCAAAGGCTAACAACATGCCCAACGATACCATAAAGCGCTCCATCGCAAAAGCGGCGGGCGAGCTGGGCGACAAGGAATACAAGGAGCTCACCTACGAAGGGTACGGTGCCGGCGGCGCTGCCGTTATCATAAATACGCTTACCGACAACGTAAACAGGACAGCGGGCGACGTGCGTTCCACGATGTCCAAATGCGGCGGGCAGATGGGTAATACGGGCTGTGTATCCTACATGTTCGATAAAAAAGGCTATTTTGCCGTTGAGCGCACGCCTTCGCTCGATGAGGACACGATGATGGAGTATTGCCTCGATTCGGGCGCGGACGACTATGTCGCGCAGGACGATGCGTACGAAGTATTCTGTGCGCCTGAAAATTTCTCTTCGGTGCGCGGCTATCTTGAAGGAAAGGGCGTAAATTTCTTTGAAGCTGCCGTAAAGATGATCCCTCAGAATTACATCTCGCTTGACGGGGATAAACTTGAAACGTTCAAAAAGATGCTGGACAAGCTCAATGAACTCGACGACGTTCAGGATGTATACCACAATGTGGAGCTCCCCGAAGAGGACGACGAAGACTGATATATAACTTTTTATGCCGCACGGCTTGCCGTGCGGCTTTTGCTTATAAAAAATTTAAAGAATGCTGCATAACGGGGCGTGTTTTGCAAAAAATAATAGTACAAGCGGCAACGCTTTATATATACAGTCCGGTTTAAAGCGTTTCCGCTTTAAATGAGAACTTTTTATATGTTTTGCAATGCACTATAAAATAAGTTATGTTTTAAACAAACGATAAAATTTATGCGGATAATGGCTTAAAGCGGACGAGGGGAAGCGTTTTCTTTCAGGAAGGCGCTTCCCCTTATGTATTTTTACGGGCCGTGCGGTATAAAATATATCATGCGCAAATTATTGAGGTTCATATGCGCCGCGCTGTGCCTGTGCGCCGTGACGGCGGGCGCCGTCGTCGCCTTTGCGGGAAGACAGAGCGATACGGAAAAAGCCGTTACCCGCACATTGTCGCTATGGCAAATAGACAGTTTTGAAGGCGGCAGGGGTTCGCGCGCTGCCTATCTCGCCGGCATCGCGAATGATTTTTATCAAGGTACGGGAACGTATGTAAAAGTGACCTCTCTCACCGCGGACGCTGCACGCGCAAACATAGATTCGGGCAATGTGCCGGACATGATCTCCTACGGCGCGGGTTTCTACGGTATAGAGTCATGCGTCAACGCCGAATATGAGCCGAAAATGTGGTGCCGAGGGGCATACTGCATGCTGTCGCTGAAAGCCGATTTGGACGGCGCAACGGCACGGAATACCGTGATTAATCGCGGAAAAGACAATCTTGCAACGGCGGCTGCGTTGTTTGAGGGGCTTGAAAAAGCAAACTCATTACCCGCACAGAGCGCATACAATGCTCTGCTTGACGGGCAATACGACTATCTGCTGGGTACTCAGCGCGACGTCGTCAGGTTGCAGTCGCTGGGCGTTGAATTTTACGTTGAGCCGTTGAGTGATTTCTGTGACCTGTTTCAGTATATTGCTGTACTCGGCGGCGGAGAAAATAGCGCATATTCCGCAGATTTTATTGACTATGTCATAGAAAATTCCGATAGGCTTTATAAACTGTCGCTCTTTAACGACGGGGTCGAATTGTATGACGGCGCATTGCATCAATTGGAAAACATTTCATTTTCATATACGGTTCCGCCGCTTGTGAGCAGCGGAACGATGAAAAAAATAGCGGCGGCAGTCAAATCGGGAAATATAAATATGCTTAAAAGTCTGCTCAAAACATTGTAAATCCGCAAAAAAAATGTTATTATATAGGAGTAAGAAAGATTGAGCGATAATTTGCCGGGGAATGTACTTAAATGCGTGCCCTCCCAAAAAAATTTCAGCTTTTCCGAAAATACTACATACGGCTGCGGAGGAGTGGCGGAGACTGCCTACTTCCCGCGCACGGAAGATGAGGTATGCCGACTTTTTGACGCGCTTACAAAACAAGGTAAAAAATTTTTTATTCTCGGCGGCGGCTCCAACGTGCTCGCATGCGACGGCGTATACGACGGCGCTGTTATCTGTACGTCCCAGCTTGACGATATATCTTTTAAAGCGGAAGGGGGGAATATCCTTATAGATGCGGCGTGCGGCGTAAAAAACGCGAGGTTGATGTCGCTATGTAAAAAAAACGGCTTTACTGGGCTTGAATTTCTTGCGGGCATCCCCGCAACCATTGGTGGAATGGTGTACATGAATGCGGGCAGCGGAACGTATATTTCGGACTGCATAAAAAGTGTGCGCTTTTATGATGGCAAATTGCACGATATTTCGGCAGATGAATGCAAATTTGGCTATAAACATAGTATTATGCGTGACATAAAATGTGTCATTACCCGCATAAAACTGTCGGCAAAGCGCGAAAATCCCTACATTGTTGAAAAAAACATAAAAGACGTGCTTGCCGCGCGCAGGAGATTGCCTCGCGGCAAGAGCTGCGGCTGCGTGTTTGAAAATTACTGCGGCGTCAGCGCGGGAAAACTTATAGAGAGTGCCGGGCTCAAAGGCGAAAGACTGGGTTGCGCCGTCGTAAGTCCCGAACACTGTAATTTTATTATCAGTGACGGAGAGCGTTCGTCGGATGTGTACCGGCTCATACAGCGCGTAAAAGACCGTGTCTATGAAAAATTCGGCATCACGCTCAAAGAAGAAGTGTGTTATATCGGAGATTTTAAATGATTCTTACCGGAGATTATCATACCCATACGCCGTATTCGCACGGCAAAAATACTGTGATGGAAAACGCCTTGGCTGCAAAAAAGGCGGGATTGAAGGCCGTCGGGATCACCGACCACGGATTCAACCATATAATTTTCGGGCTCAGGCGAAAAAAACTCGGCGCCCTGCGCGAAGAGTGTACCGCAGCGGAGAGGGCTACCGGCGTGAAAGTGCTTATGGGCATGGAGAGCAACCTGATATCCTCCGACGGCGATACCGACATGAAGGAGAGCGACCTCGGATTTTTCGATCTGTACCTGTGCGGCCTGCACGAGGTGCTGTGGTATAAAAATTTAGGGGATTTTTACAACCTTTCCGTAAGAAATTATTTTGCCTACAAATCGGGCAAAAGGCCGGCGGGCAAGCTCTTTGAAAGGACTACGAGGGCATATATAAACGCCGTAAAAAATAACCCGATAGATATACTCACGCACATAAATTTCAGGTGCTTTTGCGACGTGAAAGAGGTGGCAAAGTGTTGCGCCGATTACGGCACTTATATAGAGATAAACACAAAAAAATATCATATTTCGCCTGAAGAGCTCAACATCATGGCGGACGCGGGCGCGAGGTTCGTCATCGATTCCGACGCGCATTCCGCGGACAGGGTGGGCGATACCAAGATCGCCGAACAACTGCTTTTAAGCGCGGGCATACCGCTTGAAAAGATAGATAATATCGACGGGCGCGAACCCGTGTTCCGTTTTGCCGAGTATAAAAAAACTCATCTGTGACATACAATCGCGCTGTCGGCGCCGTTTAAAAAAATGACAAATTTTACCGAAGAGATCAAAACCGAGATAATAAAGAATTTTTCGGGTGGCAGGGAAGAGTATCTTGCCGCCCTTTCGGCGTTCGTGCGTACCAGCGGGAGCCTTTTGCGTTCCGGCGACTGTTACGGATTTGAACTTTCGACGGAGAGCGAGCTCACGGCACACTTTTTTGCCGAGGTGCTCGAAGGCGTGTTCGGCGTCAAGATCAGCGATTTTTCCTCCCGCTCGGACATCTCCAGCGGCAAGGACAAGCTGGTCTTTTCCTGCGTGAATGAGGGGGGCACAGCCCTTTTAAAGGAGCTCGGCGTGCTCGGTGAGGACGGCGACGGGCTGTTCATAGATTTTTCCATAGGAAAGTCGGTCACGGAGAATGAACGGAGCGCCGCGGCATACATAAAGGGCGCTTATCTCGGCGGCGGGAGCTGCACTCTCCCCGATTCGGCAAGCTATTCGAGCACCGGCTATCATTTCGAGGTCGTGTTCCGCAATAAGAACACGGCGGCGGACTTTTGCGACATTTTGTGTGTTTTCGATATTCTCGCAAAGCTCGTAATGCGCAAGGACAGTGCGGTGGTGTACTTAAAGAGCATAGACGCCATATCCGCGGCGCTGTCCGTCATGGGCGCTTCGGAGGCTAATGAAAGGCTCTGTTCGGTCGCCCGCGAAAGGGGCAATTCAAACAACGAAAACAGGGTGAACAACTGTTCGGTTTCTAATATCGACAAGACGGTGTCTGCTTCGGTTAAGCAGGTGCAGGCGATAGAGGTCATCCGCTCCACGATAGGCTTGCAAAGCCTGGACGAAAATCTTTTTTCCGTTGCCGAAGGCAGGCTCGCCGACAAAAATGCCTCCATGCAGGAGCTTGCGGACAGGTTGAAGATCTCTAAAAGCTGCCTCAATCACCGGTTCAGGAAGATAATGGAGATCGCGGCGTCTCTCGCCCGCGACTGAGCGCGGGCGGCACATGATTTTTATAAGGCGGCACCGTGCCGCCGCAGGGTCACAACATATGACGAGAACAGACAGAGGGTTTTAAATGACTGATTTTGTACACCTGCACCTGCACACCGAGTATTCACTGTTAGACGGTGCGTGCAAAATAGACAATCTTATAGAGTATTGCAAGGAAAACGGCATAAACGCCGTTGCCATGACCGATCACGGCAACATGTACGGCACACTTCATTTTGCCGAAAAGGCGGCTGTTGCCGGCATCAAGTATATCATCGGCTGCGAATTTTACGTGACTAAGGATATGAACGATAAGTCCGTAAACATGGCGGAGCACCTTATTCTGCTTGCCAAAAACAAGGCGGGATATAAAAATCTTGTACAGCTCGACTCCATGGCGTTTGTGGACGGCTTTTATTATAAACCGAAGATAGACTACAATGTTTTGAAGGAGCATTCCGAAGGGGTGATCTGCCTTTCTGCGTGCGTGGCGGGCGGCATACCGAGAAAGTTGCTTGCGGGCGATTACGACGGCGCAAAAAGGCTGGCGCTGCAGCTCAAAGAGACCTTCGGCGAGGATTTCTACATAGAGATACAAAATCACGGGCTTGAAGAAGAAAAACGCGTGCTGCCCTTCCTTGTACAGCTCGCCGACGACATAGGCGTTGAGCTCGTGGCGACCAACGACGTGCACTATCTGAAAAAAGAGGACGCCGAAATGCAGGACGTGCTCATGTGCATACAGATGAAAAAGACGCTCGACGATCCCAAGAGGGTGAAGTTCGGCACGCAGGAATTCTACTTTAAATCGGGCGACGAAATGGCTGAACTCTTCCCCAACCTGCCAAGGGCGATCTCCAACACGCGCGTGATCGCCGACAAGGTCACGGAACCTGCATTCAACCTCGATAAAAAGGGCTATCCCATAAGGGACATGACCCTCATCCCCGGCTATACGCCGCCGGACGGGAGCACGCCCGAACAATATCTTAGAAAGCTCACTGATGAAGGCCTCGTAAGGCGTTACGGCACGGTCACGGAGAGGGAAAGGAGCCGCGCCGATTATGAACTCGGCATAATCTGTTCCATGGGATATGCCGAATATTACCTCATCGTGTGGGACTTCATCAACTGGTCGCGCGAGCAGGGCATCCCCGTAGGCCCCGGCAGGGGGTCGGGCGTGAGTTCGATAGTCGCTTATTCGATAGGCATAACGGACGTGGAGCCGCTGCAATACGATCTGCTCTTTGAGCGGTTTTTGAATCCCGACCGCGTATCCATGCCCGACTTCGATATCGACTTCTGCACGGACAGGCGCGAAGAGACTATCGCCTATGTCCGCGAAAAATACCACCCCGAAAATGTGTGCCAGATAGTGACGTTCGGTACGATGGCGGCAAAGAACTCGATAAAGGACGTCGGCAGAGTGATGAGCGTCCCCTATTCCGAGACGGACAGGCTGACAAAGATAATGGACGGCAAGACGTCCATAAGCGACCTGCTCGGGCTGAACATAGAAAAGCAGAAAAAGAAGGTTGAGGCCGAATTGGACGAGGATAAGCGCGCCACGTTGGAAGACAAGCTCAACGAGCTCAAACTTGCGCGCAATTCGGAATTCTGCGAGCTGTATGAAAACGACGCGACGCTGCACTCCGTAATCGACATGGCGCTCAAAATAGAGGGCATGCCGAGGCAGACGGGCATGCACGCCGCGGGCGTAGTCATCTGCCGCAAAAAGATCGCCGACAACGTCCCGCTTTCGCGCAACGGCGACGATATCACCACTCAGTTCGTCGCAAAGGAGATAGAGGCGCTCGGGATGCTTAAAATGGACTTCCTTGCGCTCGTCACCCTTACGGATATAAAAAAGTGCATCGATTACATCAAAGAGGACTACGGCATAGACATAGACTTCACCAAGATAGGCTATACGGACGCGGGCGCATACGAACTCATTTCCGAAGGCGACACGGACGGCGTGTTCCAGCTCGAAGCCGGCGGGATGAAAAAGTTCATGCGGCAGCTCAAGCCGGATACGCTCGAAGACCTCATAGCCGGCGTGTCGCTCTATCGTCCGGGGCCGATGAAGTTCATAGATTCCTTCTGTAACCGCAAACACGGCCTTGAGCCGATATCATACGATTGCCCGCAGGAAGAAAAGATACTCAAAGTCACTTACGGCATTCCCGTCTATCAGGAACAGGTAATGCAGATATTCCAGTACCTTGCGGGATTTTCGCTCGGCGAAGCCGACCTCGTCCGCAGGGCAATGGGCAAAAAAGATAAGAAGACGCTGCTCGCGCAGAAGGATAAATTCATATACGGCGGGACGAGCGACGTCAACGGCACGCACATAGACGGCTGCATAAAGAACGGCATATCCGCCGAAGTCGCCGCCAAGATATTTGCCGATATGGAGAGCTTTGCCTCTTACGCGTTCAACAAGTCGCACGCGGCGGCTTACGCAACGCTCGCCTACCAGACGGCGTGGCTCAAAAAATACTACATCAAGGAATTTATCTGCGGCCTGCTCAACAACAGGCTCAACAAGATAGACGAAATAACAAAATACGTACTCTACTTAAAGGAGAAGGGGCTCAAAGTCCTTCCGCCCGACATCAACCGTTCCAAGACGGTCTTTTCGGTAGAAAACGACGGCGTGCGCTTCGGGCTTTCGGCGCTCAAAGGCACGGGGCAGACGGCCATAGAACAGGTTATCGCGGAGAGGACGGAGCACGGCGAGTTCACGGACTTTCCCGACTTTATTTCGCGCTGTGCCGCCATGCTGAACAAGAGGATGATAGAGGGGCTCATCTACGCGGGCGCCTTTGATTCCATGGGCGTTTACCGTTCGCAGCTCATACTTGTATACGACACCCTCTATCAGCGCGCTTCCAGCATCGCAAAACAGAAGAGCAGTGCGCAGATGAGCTTTTTCGGGGATATCATAGAGGAGGAAAAGCTAACGGTGACTTATCCCGACGTTCCCGAATACGAACTGAATGAAAAGCTCGCAAAGGAAAAGGAGGTGCTTGGCGTCTATGTAAGCGGGCATCCGTTTGAAAAATATATGGGTTGCTTTGAAGACTGCAACTTCAACTGCAGCCTGCTTGAAGATTATACCGAAGACGATGACGGCGAGCGTACCTACAACTCCGTAAAGAACGGGATGCAGGTTACGATGGGCGGCATAATCACCGCGTTCAAAAAGACAACTACAAAGCGCACGGGCGCGCACATGGCGTTCGTCACGCTCGAAGATGTGTACGGCAGCGTGGAATGCCTTGCCTTCCCTGCGATCTACGAAAGGTGCAGGGGGCTCATCGTAAACGATAAGATAGTGCGCGTCTCCGGCAAATTGGATCTTGAAAACGGTAAGGAACCCACGATAATCCTTGACAGGATAACGTCCTTCGATACCTCTTCGACGGCAAGCGCCGGTCAGGCGGAACAGCGCGAGGAAAAGAAGAGGGAGGTGCTTTGGCTGAACGCTACAGCGCTTTCCGAAGATGACTTTGAAGAGCTTTTATCCATGCTCGGCAATTACGAGGGCGAGACCGACTGCGCGATAAAGCGCGGAAATAAAAAGTTCCGCCTGGACTGCGGCGTCAACTATTGCAGGGGTCTTTTGGCAGAACTCAGCACCTTCCTTACGGAAGAGGACGTAAAACTCGTATAAAGTGTCGTTTTTTTTATAGGAACTGATATCCGTCGCTTATTTTTTTGATGAAAGGGCGCATTGCATTGCATTTTATGCAGTCATTGCCGCCCTTTTTATATTTTAACGTTTTATTTGTAAAAAACTATTGAAATTTTTTTTATACTTTGATATAATATATAACTGAAGTGATGATATCTTTGCGCGCCTTGTATTTTTATGCATAAGGGGGGCTGCCGAAACGTTTCGGCACGGCGTGCATAAAAAAAGAATAAAAACTGTTATGCGGAGGTTTTTATGAAAAGAATAGGCTTGCTCACGAGCGGTGGCGACGCCCCCGGCATGAACGCCTGCATAAGGGCGGTCGTGCGCAGCGCTCTCTATTTCGGGATGGAGGTCTACGGCATCGAACGCGGCTATCAGGGACTCATAGACGATGAAATGGTCTCCATGGATATGCGTTCCGTTTCGGATATAGTTCAGCGCGGCGGCACCAAACTGCGCACGGCAAGGTGCCTTGAGATGCTCACCAAAGAGGGGCAGAAGAAGGCGGTGCGCACATTGGAAGCGCGCGGGATAGAGGGCCTTGTCGTCATAGGCGGCGACGGCTCTTTCAGGGGTGCCAAGTGCCTTTCCGAAGATTACGGCATCCCCACCATAGGTATCCCAGGCACCATAGATAACGACCTTGAATACACAGACTATACGCTGGGCTTTGATACTGCCGTAAATACCTGCATAGATATCATCAACAAGCTGCGCGACACCATGACTTCGCACGAGCGTATTTCCGTAGTGGAAGTAATGGGCAGGCGCTGCGGCGATATAGCCCTTTTTGCCGGCATAGCAAGCGGCGCGGAGATAATCGTCGTGCCCGAAGTTGTGTTCGACCTTGACGACATCGTGATGCGCATAAACAGGTCGCGCGCAAACGGCAAACATTCCAATATCGTAGTCGTTGCAGAGGGTGTTTGCTCTGCCGACGAATTTGCAAAACAGCTTCAGTCCATAACGACATATTCCGTTCGCCCCACGACCATAGGTCACGTACAGCGCGGCGGCTCTCCCACGATGGCAGACAGAATGCTTGCCGCACAGTTCGGCAACAAGGCAGTCCGCCTTCTCAACGACGGCATAGGCAACAGGGTTGTGGGTATCCGTAAAAACGAGATCATTGATATGGACATCATCGAAGCCGTAAATATGAAGAAAAAGTTCAACTATGAACTTTACGAAACGTTGCAGATGATCTCTATGTGACAACGGCGGCGCGCCGCACATTGCCTTTTGCAGCGTTAAGAGAGCCGACCAATGATTTTAACTATTTGCCTCAGCCCGTGCATAGACGTCAACATGGAAGTTGAAAGCCTGAGCGTGGGCAAATTCAACAAGATACTCAATAAAAGGATCTTTTTCACCGGCAAGGCGATAAACGCCGCGCGCGGGCTCAAGAGACTGGGAGCGCAAGTAAGCGCTACCGGTTTTATGTACGAAGACAACGGCAAACTCTTTGAACAGCAGCTGCATACAGAGGGCGTACCCTACAGTTTTGTATGGTGCCCCGGCCGCGTACGCGAAAATTATAAGTTCGTAGACCACAAGTCCATGCTCACCGAAGTGGACGACATAAGTCCCGAAGTCAGCGAAGAAAAGAAGGCTGAACTTATAAAAAAGGTGGGCGAGCTCTCCCGCGGGTGCGATGCCGTGATACTATCCGGCGGGCTCGCAAAGGGCATGCCGCCTTCCTATTATGCGGATGTGCTCTCCGCCGTTCCGGAGGGGGTAAAAAAGGTAGTGGATACCTCCGGCGAAAGGCTGTTTGAATCTTTAAAGTGCGGCGTCGACCTTATAAAGCCCAACCTGCAGGAACTAAAGAGCACGCTCAACATAACGGTAAACAGCAAGGAAGACGCGCTTGCGGGCTGCCGTGAACTTTTAAGGCGAGGCGCTAAATACGTGCTCCTTTCCCTCGGTAAAGAGGGGGCTATCCTTACGGACGGGAAGAGCAATCTTTACTGCAAGAGCATAAACGTCGCAATGAATTCGACTATAGGCGCAGGCGACGGCATGGTCGCTGCGGCTACGTTTGCCCTTACAAGAGGCGGCGGGATGGACGAGATACTCCGCTGCGGCATCGCTGGCGGCACTGCGGCGGTCACCACGCCGGACAGTATAACGTTCAAGCGCGAAAAGTACGAAGAGATCTTTGACGGATTGGAAGTTATAGCTATATAGGCGGAAATATCAAAATGCCGCACTTAATATGCGGCAAATTTAAGGGAGGCTGTTATGTGGGATGAAAATAAACCGGGTAACCTTATAAGATCGCTTAAATACGATGCGTTTTCCGTTCAGCATATCATCGACGCGGATAAATATGTAGAGGGCGAAAAGCTCGGCTATGACCTTTGCGGCAGCTATGCGCCCTTTTGCAAGGTGTGCAGCAGGTGGGTGGATAATCCCTGCGTCACGGCATTCTACGTAAGCCGCAGGATGAACGAAGTTTGCCCCATGCTCGATTCCACAGGCCTTGACGATGCCCGCATAATACAGGCAGTGACGGATGTGGATAAATACCTTGCGAGCGAAGATTTCGGAATGGATCTCTGCGGGAGGTACGCCCCTTTCTGCGCGGTATGCGACAAATCGCAGCCCTTCCCCTGCGGACAGGCCTATTTGAGGCTCAAAGCGGTGGAAGGCTTTTCCACCAAGGCGCTCACCGCTCAGGCGGGCGGGCAGCTCGTAATAAATATGGGCTGGAACGACGAACTCACGCATGCGCTTGAAGAAGCGCTCAATGCAGAGGTGGAGGCAATGCCCGTTGCGGAGCATGCCGCCGTTGCCGCGGATGCCGGCGAAACGGCGTTGGTGGTCAAAGAGCCGCGCCGCGGATTTAAAATAGGTACCGCAAAGCGCCGCAGGATTCAAGACGGCGATACTGCCGAAAGCCAAACAAATGAACAGAACTGAAAAAGGGAGCGGATATCCGCTCCCTTGGTTTTTATTTTTTTTCTGCGGTGGCGGCGTCGGGTGAACTTTTTACGTAGCGCTCCATGTGGTAGTAAAAGTTAGACTGTTTCAAGCCCGTCATGTCCAACGCCTCTTTTAAAGTTATCTCTCTGTTCCTGAACTGTTTTACGGCGCATTTGAATTGCTCGCCGTATTCCTGTGTCGGCCTGCCGAACCTCACGCCCCGCTCTTTTGCAAGTTTAATTCCCTCCGCCTGGCGCGTGCGGATGTTTTCGCGTTCGTTTTCGGCAACGAAGGAGAGTATCTGAAGTACGATGTCGGATATAAATTTGCCTATGAGGCTGCCTTCCGACGTCCTCGTGTCAAGTATAGGCATATCGAGCACAATTATGTCGGCGCCTATCTTGTTGACGATATTGTTCCATTCCTCGGTTATCATCTTGTAATTCCTTCCGAGGCGGTCTATGGATTTTATCACAAGCAGGTCGCCCTTTTTGAGCTTACGGACAAGTTTTGCGTAACCCTTGCGCTCGAAATTCTTTCCGCTCTTTTTGTCGCAGTAGATATTCTTTTTTTCTACACCGAATGCCGAAAAGGCTTCCAGCTGCCTTGTAAGGTTTTGATCGCGGGAAGATACCCGTGCATAAGCGTAAATCATCTGTAAAAACTCCTTTTTTATCAAGGATATCACCGCGGGGCAGTTTTTCTTTGACAAACAGGATCTATTTTGCTAAAATGTAAAAAATTAAATTTTTGCCGCCGGGTAATCCCTGCATCGTTAGGCCTTGAAGATGCAGAGCAAGCCGGCGCTTTTTTTATGATTCGGTTATAAGGAGATGTATATGGATACGGCCGGGCAAAATATACCGCTTAAAGAATTTTTTAAATATGTTTCGCTCAGCGTCCTGGCAATGATAGCCCTTTCTTGCTATATTCTTGCCGATACATATTTCGTTTCGAGCGGGCTGGGGACAAACGGGCTGTCAGCCCTGAACCTCGCCATCCCCGTCTATTATTTTATGCACGGCGCCGGGCTGATGCTCGGAATGGGCGGGGCTACCGCTTATTCGCTTTACAGGAGCCGCGGAGAGGAGAGAAAGGCAAACGAGGTGTTTACCGTAACGATGTGTCTTTCCGCCGTGCTTGCGGCGGTGTTGGTCATAGTGGGGGCAGTCTTTTCAAGGCAGCTCACAGCCCTTCTCGGCGCCGATAAAGATACGTTCGCCATGACGGAAATTTATATTCGCGTCCTGCTCTGTTTTTCGCCCGCGTTCGTCCTGAACAATGTCTTTGTATGCTTTGTCCGCAATGACGGCGCGCCCAAGCTCTCCATGCTTGCGACGGTGAGCGGCAGCCTTTCAAACATCCTGCTCGACTATGTTTTTATTTTTCCGTGCAACATGGGGATGTTCGGTGCCGTGTTCGCCACGGGGCTTGCCCCGGTGATAGGGGTTTGTGTATCTTCGATGCACTTCCTGCGTAAAAAAAACAATTTTCACGCCGTGCGCTGCGCGCTGCATTTTAAGACGGCGGGAAAGATATTTGCTCTCGGAGTTCCCTCGCTTATAGAACAATTTTCTTCCGCGATAGTAATTCTCGTCTTTAATTTTATCGTGCTCGGAATAGGCGGCAATACCGGCGTGGCTGCCTACGGAGTGGTGGCGAACATCTCTCTCGTGGTAGCGGCGGTGTTTACGGGTATAGCGCAGGGCATGCAACCTATACTGAGCCGTATCGGCGGAGAGGGCAGGGCAAAGAAACAGCGGAGCTGCCTTATGCTTGCGCTTGCCACGGGGATAGTGTTTTCCGTTATAATTTATGTTTTGCTGGCTGTTTTTGCAGAGCCGATCGCAGACGTCTTCAACCGCGAAAAGGATCCCGAACTCACAAGGATTGCAGCCGAGGGGATGCGCATCTATTTTACCGCGGCGGTCTTTTTATGTTTGAACATCATCGGGTGCACGTTCTTCACTTCCTGCGGAAGGCCGCTGCCGGCGCATATAATTTCCATATTGCGCGGGCTTATAGTGATAATACCGTCGGCGCTTATACTTTCCGCCCTGGCAGGATTTACCGGTGTGTGGATCTCTTACCCCGTTACCGAGGGGATCGTGGCGGTCGTAGCCATAATCATGCTCGTAACGTTTTTGCGCAGGCGTGAGGCGCCGGAAAACAGAGAATAGTATATTTATATTTTACATGCCCGGCGCCGATTTTACAAATATTTTTTACACTTTTATTGACTGAAAAAAATTAACGGCGGGCGCTTGCGTTCCTTTTGATTTAAAAGCAGGCAAAATATTTCTCATAATCTTCATAAAACTTTAACCATACGTCAATATTTTTGGTGTAAATTGTATTATAGTTGAATGTATAAAAGGAGCACATATATATGAGGCCTGCTTTTAAGGTCTGCGCCGCCGCACTTTGCGCGGCCCTTGTTGCCGCAGTACCCGCGTTTGCCGGGTGCAATTCCGCGCCCTATGTAACATCGATTTCCAAGACGGGCAGGGACGGGCAGAACGAAGTATATACTATAACATATTCTGACGGTTCGACTTCCACCATAAATGTGCCCGCCGCCGACGGCACCGCATATGCCGACGGCCTCTACGAAAAATATATAGAAGAGACGGGGGAAGATATAAGCTATTCGGAATTTCTTGAAAAATTCCTTACGCTTAACACGGACGATACGTCAAAAGTTACAAATCTCTGCCTGCTTTCTTCGATGAAGATATACACTCAGTTTGTTGAATCTTACGAAGTAGGCGGATTTTTCAATCCGCAGATCTACTACGATTACGCCATATACACGGGCGGCGCGGTGATCTATTCCATGGATGAAGGTGCCGGCGGATACACGTACATAGTGACCAACTACCATGTTACGTATGACAGCAAGGCAGTACCGCAGTTGAATAACGGCAGCAAACTGCCCGTAAAAATTTACGGCTATCTTTACGGCAGCGAGGGCGCTCCCGCGGCGGTGAGGGATGAAAACGGCAACGTTACGGCGGATGAAAACGGATATACTGCGTATGCCGGCGGCGAATACGCCATTGACCTTGAATATGTAGGCGGTTCCATAGACAACGACATAGCCGTGCTGCGTGCAAAAACTGCCGACATAAAGGCAGTAAACGAAGATGCCTGCGAAGTTACCATTGCCGACGAATATCATGTAGGCGAGACGGCAATTGCCATAGGCAATCCCGATGACGGCGGAATAAGCGTGACGCGCGGCGTGATAAGCACGGTAAACGAAGACATCCTTCTTGACATTGACGGCGACAATAATTATACGGCATACCGCTCCGTGAGGATAGATACGGCGCTCTATCAGGGCAATTCGGGCGGCGGATTGTTCAATTGCGAAGGCGAGCTGATAGGCATAACGAACGCCGGCAGCGGACAGGAAGAAAATATAAATTACGCGGTGCCGCTCGAAGTGGTCACGGGCGTGGCAAATAACATAATTTATTACGCCAACGACGGCGACGAAAGTACGGTTGACGGCTATGACGTGGCTTTTGGATTTACCTCGTCCACGTCCGGTTCCAGATATGTCTACGACGTTGAACTCGGTTACGGCGAAGTAATGGAGAATATTACCGTGGAAGAGGTGTCTGCGGGCTCGCTTGCAGAACAGATGGGTTTAAAATCGGGCGATGTGCTCAAAGCTATAGTTGTAAACGGAAAACAGACCGACCTTCTTCGTTCATACGACATCTCCGATATGTCGTTCACTCTGCGTCCGGACGACGAAATTGCTTTTGTCGTAGAAAGGGAGGGCGAACAGCTCACGCTTACGGCGCACACTCTTTCATTTGAAGACCTGTCGCCGATAGATTGACATAAGTCCATTCATTCCCCCTCATATAATGACATGGGCGGCGCGCATATTTTGCGCGCCGCCCATGCTTTTCATTTTTCAATTTACCGCAATTTCACGCAAAACCTCGCCTTTTGCGTTTGTAAACTTACATGTTATCTTTCCGTCTATACATTCTATCGCCGTACCGGTGAACGCTGCGGGATCCACGCCCTCGCCGCTCGTGCGGTAGTTGCTCCTTAAAGAGCCCCTTACAACGGGATAATCGGTCTTTGTGCCGCTGCCCGCTTCGGCGTAGTCGAGAATGTGGGAATGCCCGCATATCGCAAGGTCAAATTTTCCGTCCGTTGCGGCGTTGAGGCGGGCAGTCCATTCGGGGAAGCGCTCGTAGTCGGCGAGCGCAAACGCCATATGCGAAAGTAAAAAGCTGTAGCGGCAATCCTGCCCGAAGTAGTCAAGGCCTTCAAGCCATTCGGCTTGCTCTCTCCTTAAAAGCTCAAAATTGGCAGCCGGCTCTATGAGAAAATTATCGTCCGCCATATCGTTGTTCGTGTCAAGCACAAGAAAGAACGCGTCGCCGAGCTGTACCGTATAATACAGGTCTCCGTTTCGGCTTGGAACGTATTTGTAAAATTCGGCGGCGTACCGTCCGTTGCATTCATGGTTGCCGCGTGTATAGATCACCGGCCTCTCGCCGCCTGTTATTATCCCCGCGAGCTTATAGATATACGAGATCTGCCAAAGGGAGGAGACATCGTTTATTATATCGCCGTTGAGAATGAGCACGTCCAGCTTATCGCCGAAATATTTTCCTGCATTTCCCGTGCCGCGAAGCGTTTCGTGGCTGTCGCTTATGTTGTATATCTGCATGCCGTCGGATTGATCGACGGGGCGAAAACTATATTCGCGCACGCGTTCGCGCCCGCTGACGGAGAGGTATGCCGCCTGAGAATACACCGGGACGGAGTGCAGGGAGTAGGCTTTTGCCTCGTCAAGTTCGCTCATCGGCACGCTCACCTTATGAAGGGTGGAGACCCTGTTGTTGCCGCCCTCTGCGTCGTAATATATTTTGCCGTTTACGGTAACGTATCCCGTAGATTTCACGGAGGTAGACCATGCTATTTGATATTCGTTTTCGACTGCAAAGACAACGCCGTGGGAGGTGTATCTGAAAAACGTCAGTTTAAGTACGCCGAACACGCATATAAAGAATATTGCGGCGCTTAAAGCTATTACCGATATCCTTTTGCCAAGTTTGTTCAATTTAGGGTATGCGAGTATGAGAAAGAGGAAGGCGCCGACTATCGCCAGCACGATAAAGACGGGTATGCCCGTGATGAGCAGGAACGTAAGTTTTGAAAGGACATACGCCGTAAACAGAAAGTGCCCGAGCGCCATAAGGACCGACGCACATATGATGAGCACGCCTATCCACAACTTGTTGAACAGCTTTGTGTTGAGCACGGAAAACACAAACGGCAGCAGCGCAAACACCGATAAAACAATGGGCAGTGCAGCCGACGTGTAATACATATTTTTGAAAATAAATATACCCGTGACAAAAAATTCCAAGGCGTAGAGCGACGCCAATATCACAGAACTTATATAAAGTTTATATTCTTTGGTCATAAGGCTCCTCGCTTCCCGCTCGGAATAGAAAGATAGTAGCAATGATTTATAAACGGCGCGAAGGCGAAATCTTTAAAGATTTTACCATAAAGACGGCAAAAATGTCAAACAGGTAGGGCAAAAGTGTTTCGCCCGCCGTCGGCGCAACGGTAAATTTTAAGTTTAGTAAAAAATCCGCCAAATTTTACCCGTTAAAAGCCAAATTTGTTTGACAATACCGATAGTTTAACATATAATATCAAAGTAATCGCTTGCGGGATAAAGATGCCGCGGCAACATAGCGGATTGCTGCTATGGCTCAGCAGGTAGAGCACGTCCTTGGTAAGGACGAGGTCACCGGTTCAAATCCGGTTAGCAGCTCCAGTTTAAAAGAGATACCGAAGGAATTCGGCATCTCTTTTTTTGCGCTTAAGCGACAATCAAAAAGAGCGAAGTTTTTAAAAATCTTCGCTCTTTTTTTAGTTCCGTGGGAACTGCGCTTTCAAGCACTGTTTTTTATGTGGTTTTGTACTGTTCTATAAATTTTTTCAGGCAGCGGCAGGGCTTTCCGTCTGCATCATAGCCTGTGTCTCCGCATATTTTACAGCTATAGCGTGGAATAAAGTCGTCCTTGTTTATGCCGAGTGCATGCAGCCTTTCGTCGGCTCTCTTTTCTGCGTCGGCGATCTGTTCGGCTATCTTTCCGTCGCTGCCGTCTGCGCGGCTTTCGGCAAACGCAAGTTTTATGTTCAGCGAATTTATCTCTTTGTGCAATTTTCCGTATTGTTCGTCTGCAAGCGCCTTACGCTGTATCTTTTCCGCCCTGTCCTCCGCGATCTGGCGGAGTGCGGCGTAATGCCGTTCTATGACTGCTCTGTCAACGAGCTTTTCCCCGCGTGTGGCGGGAACGTGTACGGAATTTTCTATTTTATCGGGCGAGAATGTGCCCTCGGCTTTCCAGGAAGAGAGCACGCCGTTCATATAAGCCACGGGATTGTTTTTACCTGCGGAAAGTTCGGCGGCTTTTAATATCATATCGTCGGAAAAGTTCCATGCACGCCAGCGCGACAAAAATTCCCTGTCGGAAGGGATGACTTTTCTTGTAAGTCCGCACTTTTCCAAAGTCTTTTTTATAAATTCCTCTTCGGCATTTACCATTTCGATATACGAATCGACTGCCTTTTGGTCAATGATGCCCTTTTCATACAAACCTTTTACAAAGGCATCCATGTCCTCGAATGATTTTCTTCCGTGTAAAAAACAGTAGGAGGAGATTTTTTTCAGCGTATCGATGGCAAAACCCATGTCGCACCATACGGTGACATAGTTTTCTATGTAGGGGGCTGCGCTCTGCATATACACGCCGAGCGAACGGGCTATCTCCGTTGTGGCGGCATGGACGGAATTTTTGTTTTTACAGTAAAATTCTATCTCTTTTACGTCAAATTTTTTGTTGCGGTAAAGTTCTTCAAGCGCCTCGTCTATGCGCTCTATATTTTTGGCCTTAAAAAATTTAGCGGCGGCAATGATGGCGTCGTCGGTAAAGCCCAGCCCTTCCGTCCATTTTTTATACAGCCCGTCATCCTCTATGCCCGGCCTGCGCGATATCCCCGATGCGGAGAAGATCTTCACAAGCGAAGGGGTGGAAGATGTGAATTGCGCCAACTTTTCGTCCACTTTTTTTGCAGTGGTGGCGCCTTCCGCCGCAAAACTTTTGGCTACTTTTTTTATGTATTGCAGGCGGATATCGTCGCCCTTGAGATTGACACAGTAATTGACAATCATCAAAAGGGCGCTCTGTTCAAATCCGTATTCCTCCATGAGGTAAAAATATTCGCGGTATTCGTTGGGGGAGATCATTCTTCCCTTGATCACGGACTGTACGTTGCGTGCAAAGTCGGCATATTTTTCGGGTTTGTATTTTTTTGGTGTCCCGCTTATGTTTTCTGCTTCGAGGTAGGTGACTTCGAACGGCGTGCGCGATGTGATTTTTACAAGTTCGAATTCGTCAAGATATTCAAAACAGCTTATCGCCTGCTCGCAGGTCATGCCAAGGCCTGCGGCAAGGTCTTCCACCGTAAGCTGTCCGCCGCTCTGGCTTATATAAAGGCCGTACAGGTAGACCTTTACCGCTGCGGGATCAAGCGCCGGCATGTATTTTGTTATAAACTTGTTTTCAACGCCGGTGAACGACCTGTGCTTAAGTTCCGGCGAGAGCGAGATGAAAGCCATATTGCAAAAACCTGTTACATTGCTTGATTTATTTGCTCAAAAGGAATATAATTGATACATATTGATGGGTCTGCCGCATGCAGACCGACGCGCAGATATGCGGCGCGGACACACGGCGGATATATTTTGAATTATATATTAAATCTGCTTAAAATGCAACCGTTTGCCCGCACGTTGTGTGCGGCATAATACTTTTAAAAGGTCTACACGGCGCCATACCTTTATGAAAATAGTTCACACATCCGATTGGCACATCGGCAAAAAACTTATGGGCAGGGACAGGGGAGAGGAATTCAAAACCGTCCTTGCGGAAATAGGCGGGATCTGCCGTGAACAAAATGCCGATTTGCTTTTGGTGGCGGGGGACGTATTCGATACCTACACGCCTTCTGCCGAAGCGGAGGAAATATTTTATACTTCGGTCAAGGAGATCGCAAAGTGCTGCGCGGTCATAATAATCAGCGGCAACCATGACGACTATGTAAGGCTGACGGCGGCACGGGCGCTTTCGGAAGAGCTCAACATCTATACCGTCGGCAACAATTTAAAGCCGCTCGACTGCAAAAAGCGCGGCAAATGCTATCCCGTGAGATCGGACGGCGGCTACGCCGTATTTGAAAACGAGGCGGGTGAGCAGGTGTACATCAATATGCTGCCCTACCCGAACGAGGCGCGCTTTAAAGAGGGCAAGAGCGACGAGAGCTTTTCCGACAAAATGGCGCGCTGGATAGAATTCGGCGAACGGGGCAAAACGGCGAAGATGCCGTCTATATTCCTTTCTCACATATTTGCCGCAGGCGGCAAGAGCAGCGACAGCGAAAGAGAGATCGACCTCGGCGGGGCACGCGCGGTCGGGCTCGGCCTTTTCCCCGAATGTGACTACTGCGCGCTGGGGCATCTGCACGGAAGGCAGAAGCTCGGCGAAAATATATATTACAGCGGCGCGATAATGCGCTTTACTTTTGACGAGGCGGGCCGGGAAAAATCGGTAAACGTTTTCGACATTACGGAGAGCGGAGTGCAAAATTTGACGGCGGTACCGCTCAAAAGCTGCAAAAAACTTGTTCGCCTGCAGGCGAACAGCGCCGCAGACGGCATTGCCTTGCTCGACGGCAACAGGGACGCCATAGCCGAACTCACGCTCAACCTCAAAGCGCCCCTTTCCCCGTCGGAGATGTGCGAGCTGCACTCGCATGAAAATCTGTATTCGCTCAAAATGGCGGTCGATTCGGAAATGTCGGCGGGATACACGGTGCAAAACGAGGGGAAGAGTTCTTCACAGCTCTTTTCCGAGTATTATCGCTCGCGATTCGACGCGGAAGTCCCCTCCGATCTTCTTGAACTTTTCCTTTCGCTCACGGAGGAAGAATGAGACCTGTAAAACTTGAATTCAAGGGCCTGAACAGCTTTTCCGAAAGGGCGTCAATAGATTTTGCTCCCCTTTTGCAGAGCGGTATATTCGGCATTTTCGGCGAGACGGGCAGCGGGAAGAGCACCATTCTCGATGCTATAAACTTTGCCCTGTACGGGGATATAGAGCGCAATCCCGACAAGCTCGACAAGATAAATTACAGATGCGACGAGCTTGAAGTTGATTTTACTTTCGACATGCTCGCGGGCGGTGCGCGCAAGACATATCTTGTAGAACGCTCGATTAAGAGAAAGAGCGGCACACACAAGGCGGTTTTGTATGAATTTTCCGACGGCAAATCCGTAGCCGTTGCGGACAATGTAAAGACGGTAAACGATAAGATCGCCGAGATAATAGGCATAAATAAGGAAGATTTCCGCAAGTGCATCGCGCTTCCGCAGGGCGAATTTGCAAGGTTTGTAGATTCCGCCCCAGGCGAGAGGATAGAACTCATCGAACGGCTCTTCAACCTGCAGAAGTACGGAAGGGGCTTGAAAGCGAGGCTCTCCGCAAAAGAGGCCGCAGCCCAGACGGAGTACGATACTTTAAACGGCAGCCTTAGCGTGTATGAAGGCGATACGAAAGAGGCTCTTTTAAAGCTGAGCGAGCAAAAAACAGAGCTTGCCGCGCGCATGAAGCAGTGCGAGGAGCTGTCTTTAAAGGCAGCAAAGCACTACGCCGCCATATCCGATATATATGAAAAACAGAGGGCGTACAAGGAAGCGGCGGCAAAACTTGCCGAACTTGAGGAGCAAAAGCCCGTGTTTGACGAATTGGGCAAGGTCTTGCCCGTCCTCGCGTATTGCGAAAATGCCGTGAACAGCGCCGCCGAGGCGGAAAGCCTTGGAAAAAAGCTCAAAGAGACGGAGGAAAAGCTTTTAAATGTTAAAAAGCGCCGCGACGAGCTCGGCATGCTCCTCGCTACTGCCGAAGAGCAGCTAAAAGCCGGCAACTACGATGAGCTGACGGAGCAGCTGCGCCGCACCCAGAATGCGATGGAGAGCCTTGCGCCAACGGTAAAAAATTATAACGACAAGGTGATCAAAAGGGACGAGCTCCGCAAAAAATATCAAACCGAAAGGAAAAACCTTCTCGCAAAAAGACAGGCGTATGAAGAACTTGAAAAAAAATACGGCGAGGAGAGAAAGGCATTCGATGCGATGCCCGAACCCGATATAAGGCAATACATTCAAAACGAGTTCAAGGGGAGCATACTTAAAGACGAGTATGCCCGCTCGCTCGGATATATAAAGGATCTGCAGGCGGAACTGCGCACTTTTTGCGATCGCTCACCGCTGTATGAATATATACAGAGGGAACTTGACCGCAAGGGAGAGGAATATAAGTCGCTTATACTTGCATACAGGGACGTCGGCAGGCCGGATGTGAACGGCATACTCAAGGAATTTGAAACAAAACTGAAAAAACATCGCGCGGCGGAGACCTCCGTTGCCGGGCTTTTGGGCGACGTCAAGGCTGCCGAGGCAGAGATAAACGGTATAAACGCGCGCATTGAAGTCATCCGCCAGCAGGGTGAGAGTGCGGCAAGCGAATGTTCGGCATTGAAAGAAGAGCTGAAAAAAGTGTTCGGCGAAGATATTTCCGCCTTTGAAGAAAAACTTGCCGATGCAAAGCGACGGACATCCGAAGCCGTAGCTAAAAGAGACGAGATCGTAAGGCGCATCGATAAGTTAAAGGAAGAAGTCGGCAAAAATGCCGCGCAGGCTGCGGCGGAGAGCGCCAATCTTGCCGTGTACAACGACTCCTATAAAAAGGCTGCCGCCGCAATAGAAGAGAACGTTAAAATGTCGGGAGCTTCCGATATAGAGCAATGCAGGCAGCTCACTTTAAAATATAAGGGCTATAAACAAGCTCACGATGAATATACTGATTTTACGGCGCGGTATGCGGCTGCAAAGAGCAGGGCGGAAAGTTTCCGCGACGCCGCGGCGGAAAAGCCTGTCTTTGAGGACGAGGTGAAAAGCGCCCTCCGTGACAAGGAAGAGGCGGAAAGGGCGCAGGCTGCCGTGTCCGGGGAATATGCCGTCGCCGTTAAGGCTGAAGAGGATATGAGGGCGCGCCTTGAAAAGAAATGCGCCTTAGAAAAACAGTTTTCCGCCGTAAAGCACGAGCGTGACCTGATAGGCAAGCTCAAGAGCCTTATACGCGACAATAAGTTTATGGAATACATCGCCAACGAGCATCTTGTGAACATCTCGCAGGCTGCATCGCGCACGCTGATAGAGCTCACCGACGGGAGATATTATCTTTCGTATACGGACAACAATTTCTGCGTAGGCGATAACTACAACGGCGGAGAACTAAGAAAGGTCAAGACGCTCTCCGGCGGCGAAACTTTTCTTGTATCGCTCTCTCTTGCGCTCGCGCTGAGCGCAACGATATGCCGCAGGTCGCTGCGCTCCATAGAATTTTTCTTTCTTGACGAAGGATTCGGCACTTTGGACGCAGACCTTATAGATACGGTGTTGGCGGCGCTCGAAAAACTCAAAAACGAAAATTTTTCGATAGGGCTCATAAGCCACGTCGAAGAGCTCAAACATCGTATCACAAGCAAAATTTTAGTCAGCAAAGCAACCGAAAGCCATGGTTCGACCATAAAACTCAGTTGCTGAGGAGCAGATTTGTCAAACATATTAACCCCCGTCTCCCTATGGAAAAACTTCGACGACAGCCTCGACGTCAACGCGCAGGTGATCGGCGAAAAGGCTGCGGACGCCATCAAAATCGAATATCTGAATTTTTACGGCAGAGACACAGGGGAAGGCCGCGTAAAAATTTACGCCGCTTTTGCCTCAAACATGTACGCTCCCGCCGCAGATATCGTCATGCTGCTGCCTGACAGCAACTGTACGGTGGACGAGGAGTTGATGAAATTTTTCGTCAAATGCGGGTACAGCGTGCTCATGCCAGATTATCGCGGCAAGTGGCAGGGTTCGGAAAATTATACCGTGTATCCGGACAACGTAAAGTATGCCAATCTTGCTGACTGCGGCAGACATAAGGATTTTGCCGACGGCGACGCGTTTGAAACGAGCTGGTACGAATGGGTGGCTGTGGCGCGCTACTGTTATAATTATTTAAAACAGCGCGAAAATACAGCCAAGATAGGCGTCGTGGGTATACGTGACGGCGGGGAAATAGGCTGGAAACTCGCCGCGGGCGCGGATATCGACTGCCTTGTCACGGTATGCGCTGCAGGCTGGAAGACGTACTCGGGATTTCAAAAATTCGGGGCGGTAGAGCCCGCGTTCGATGACGAACGCTACCGCTTTATGGCGGGCATAGATTCACAGGCATACGCTCCGTTTGTGCGCTGCCCCGTTCTCATGTTGTGTTCCACAAACGACGAAAGGTTCGACTATGACAGGGCGTACGATACTTACTCGCGCATAAACGAAAAATTTGTGGGCGACAGCGTCATATCCTATTCGGTGCACTGCAACGGCTGTATAGACGTAGAGGGGACGAGGGATATGTTCCTGTTCCTTGATAAATTCGTAAGGGAAAGGCATGTGTTCCTGCCTAAGCCCGCCGTCATAACGGTAATGGCGGACGAGGAGCAAAACCTCATCGCGCGTTCGGAGATCGATCCGCAGGGCATCCCCGAAGAAGTGGGGATGTATATGGCGGAGGACTGCATAGATCCGGTAGCGCGCGAATGGTGCGCCGCGCCTTTAAAAAGCTCGAACGGACAGACGCGTGATTTTTACCTCAACGTATACGAAAAGGCGACATCGGTATTTGCATTCTGCTATGCGCGCTACACAAACGGCTTTACGGTGTGGTCGCGCATGGCGGTAAGAAAGATAAGCGGCAAGTTCCGCAACATGAAAAAGAGATGCCGCGTACTGTATTCGGCAAAGAATGACGGCAATAATTTTTCCATTGCAGACCGTTCGTTTGCGCTCGGCGGGATATTCCTCACGAGCGAGGCAGTTCTGCCGCAGGTCGTTGAAAAGGCAGACGGGCTTAAAGGCGCATATTCCGTTTGCGGGCTGATGACGTTCCGCGGGAACATCCCGTGTTATGCGCCCGACGACGATTCTCTGCTCAAATTGGATATCTTTTGCGACAATCCCGCCGATGTCTCGTTCGGGATGTACGATACGGACAGCGGTACGCTTTATTCCGCCAAACTGCACCTTGCGGGCGGGATCTGGCAAAACGTGCTGCTTGAAAGCAAGGATTTTAAAAACGAACAGGGGATGCACCTTTCTAATTTTAAAGGTAAACTTAAATTTACCGTAATGTGCGGCGAACAGTACGCCGTGAACAACGTTATGTGGCTTTGATATGGAAGAAAGATTACTCGGGCGCGAAAGCCGCCCGCTCAATAAAGACCCGCTGGCGATAGCCGCCGCGGTAATTCTTGTGCTGGTGTTCGGCTGGCTGCTGTTTTCCTTTCGGTTTACCGGCATCTACGTGGTCGGAAGTTCTATGGAGCCTTCGCTCACGGGCGCTCCCGACAACAACAGCGGCCTTCCCGGCGGGGATTACCTGTATGCGGACAGAATGGATATGCCCGATTACAGCGACATCGTCGTCGTTGTCAAGCCCGACAGCAACGAATACATCATAAAAAGGGTGATAGCGCTCGGCGGCGACGCCGTCTATATCGATCACGGCACGGTATTTGTCTCTTACGGGAACGACGGGGAATTTTGTGCACTTAAAGAGGACTATGTCCTTAAAGAGAACAACGACCCGTTCAACAAGATGAACACATACCGTTCAAAGAGCGACCCGTTTGTCGTGCCGGACGGGGAGATGTTTGTACTCGGCGACAACAGGGGCAACGAACACGCATACAGCCTGGACAGCCGCACTTACGGATCCTTTTCATATGACAGTATGATAGGCGTCGTACCGCAGTGGTCGATCTCTTGCAAGTCGTTTTTTACGGCATTTTATACTTTTTTCAGGTTCGGAATTTAAAAAACAGGGCGCTTGCCGCCTAATATACACTACAGGAGAACTTTTATGCACGCAGTCGTAACCGTAGTCGGCAAAGACAAGACAGGGATAATCGCAAAAGTCAGCGCTTTCCTTGCAGAAAAAGGAGTAAACATACTCGACATAAGCCAGACTATTTTGCAGGATTATTTTGCAATGATAATGCTCGTAGACCTTTCGGGCGCAAAGAAGGAGCTCTCTGCCCTCGCCACCGAATGCGCGGAGATGGGTAAAAATATCGGCATGAGCATACATCTTCAGCACGAAGAGATCTTTAACGCGATGCACAGGGTATGAGGAGCAATACATGTTCAATCAATACGACGTACTCGAAACAATAAACATGATAGAGCGGGAGCATCTCGATATCCGCACCATAACAATGGGGATATCGCTGCTTCCCTGCATCGCAGGTTCGGCGGACGAAACTGCAAAAAAAGTGTACGACAGGGTCTGCTCGCAGGCGGAAAAGCTCGTAGATGTGGCAGAATCGCTCTCTAAAGAATACGGCATCCCCATTGTTAATAAGCGTGTTTCCGTTACGCCGGCGAGCCTGATATGCGCGCCGTTTGCCGCTCGGTCGGCAAAGATAGGCAAGGCGCTCGACAGGGCTGCCGAAACGCTCGGGATAGATTTTCTTGGCGGCTATTCCGCCCTTGTGCACAAGGGAATGGCAGACTATGAAAAGACATTTATCCAAACCATTCCCGAAGTGCTTGCTTCCACGCAAAAGCTGTGCTCGTCGGTCAACATCGGTTCTTCCAAATCCGGCATAAATATGGATGCCGTCCGCCTCATGGGTGAGATCGTAAAGCAGACCGCAGCATTGACTGCGGACAAGGACGGCTTTGGCTGCGCAAAGCTCGTAGTGTTCTGTAATGCCGTAGAGGACAATCCTTTTATGGCAGGCGCATTCCACGGCGTGGGGGAGAGCGGCACGGTAATAAATGTCGGCGTCTCCGGCCCCGGCGTAGTTCAGCACGCCATAGAGAGCATACCGAACGCAGACCTTACGGAACTTGCGGAAATGATCAAGCGTACGGCATTCAAAATCACGCGCGCCGGTCAGCTGATAGCGCGGGAAGCGGCAAAGAGGCTCGGAGCCGAATTCGGCATCGTAGACCTTTCATTGGCACCTACGCCGGCGAGGGGCGACTCAGTTGCGCAGATACTCGAAGAGATGGGGCTTGAAAGCGTGGGAACGCACGGAACGACGGCCTGCCTCGCCATGCTCAACGACGCCGTGAAAAAGGGAGGCGTCATGGCAAGTTCGCGTGTCGGCGGGCTCTCGGGCGCATTCATACCCGTCTCCGAAGACATAGGCATGATAGAGGCTGCCGAACGCGGAGGGCTCTGCATAGACAAGCTTGAAGCGATGACCGCGGTATGTTCCGTCGGGTTGGATATGATCGCCATACCGGGTGACACGCCGGCATCTACCATAAGCGCGATAATCGCCGACGAGGCAGCCATAGGCATGATAAACAACAAGACGACTGCCGTCCGCGTAATTCCGGCGCCCGGTAAAGACGTCGGCGACTGCGTTAACTTTGGCGGACTTTTGGGAAGGGCGCCGATAATGCCCGTCCATAAAGAGGCAAGCAATAAATTTATAGAGAGGGGCGGCCTTATCCCCGCGCCCATACACTCTAACAAGAACTGAAAAATATATTTTAAGGATATCTATATATGGAAAGAAATCAGGTTGAAAAACGTTACACTTGGAACACGGACGACCTTTTTACATGCGACGAAGAATGGGAAAAGGCATACGACGAAGTTGAAAAGAGCATCAATTTTTCTTCTTACGCCGGCAAACTCGGAAATAAAGGGCAGCTGCTTTCCCTTCTTAAAGCCAATGACGAATTCGGCAAAAAACTTGAACGCGTATTCCTGTACGCTTCTATGAAGCATGACGAAGATACGCGCGTTTCCAAATACATTGCTTACGATTCTAAGTGCTCTTCGCTGATAGCAAAGTACAGCGCGGAAATGGCATTTTTTGAGCCTGAGCTTGCTTCGCTCAGCGAAGATTATCTGCAATCTATCGTGTCCGATAAGGATTTTTCCGACTATGACTATATGATAAAGCAGTTGATAAAGCGCAAGCCGCACGTCATCCCCGAAGATCAGGAGAGGCTTGTGGCGCTCGCCGGAGAAACTTTGGGCACCTTTTCGGATATCTTTTCTATGATAGACAATGCAGACCTGCCCTTGCCCGAGATGGAATTCGACGGCGAAAAGGTAAAGCTCACGCACGGCATGTACGGCGTGATAATGCATTCGCCCGACAGGGAAAAGCGCAAGGAGGCATACGAAAAATACTACGGCGCGTATAAGAGCCTTTTGAATACGATAACCGCGACGTATTACGGCAACGTCAAAAAAGACGTGTTTTTGAGCAGGGCATACAAATATGGCTCCTGCCTGGAAAGGGCGCTCTCTTCGGAAGATGTCAAGGAGTGTGTGTACCGCAATCTTCTTGATGCGGTAAAGGGCAGTCTCCCCGCCATGCACCGCTATATTGCCGACAGAAAAAAGATATTGGGCTACGATAAACTTTACTTTTACGACATATACGCGCCGCTTGTGGGCGACGTGGAAGTCAAAATGGATTACGATGATGCGTACGCATATGTGGTAAAAGGGCTCGCGCCCCTCGGTAAGGAATATCAGGAGCTCTTAAGGCGCGGACACGACGAACGCTGGATAGACGTGGAGGAGACGGAAGGTAAGCGGAGCGGCGCGTACAGCACCGGGTGCTACGGCATTCATCCCTATGTGCTTTTGAATTACAAGCCCACGACGAGCGACATATTTACCATTGCACACGAGATGGGTCATTCGCTGCACACCTATTTTTCGGCGCACAATCAGCCATATGCCAAGAGTGACTACAAGATATTCGTGGCGGAGGTGGCAAGCACGGTAAACGAAGTGTTGCTGCTTAAATTCATGCTTGCAGATACGGAGGACGTCAACCTTCGCAAATACCTTTTGAACTACTATCTTGACACGATCCGCGGCACTCTTCACCGCCAGACGATGTTCGCCGAATTTGAATTTAAGGCGCATGCGCTCGCTGAAAAGGGAGAACCGCTTACAAAGGAACTTCTGTGCGAAACTTACGGCAGCATAGGAAAGGACTATTACGGTGATGCCATAGAACATGACTACAACATCTCCTGTGAGTGGTCAAGGATCCCCCATTTTTACAGGGCGTTCTATGTGTATAAATACGCGACCGGCATAACTGCCGCAATAAACATTGCGCACAGGATACTCAGCGAAGGGAAATGCGCCGTAAAGGATTATTTTAAATTCTTATCCAGCGGCTCTTCTTCGGATCCCGTGTCCTTGCTCAAACTTGCGGGCGTAGACCTTGAAAGCAAGGCGCCCTTTGAATTTGCCATGCGCGAGTTTGCGGATACGCTGTCCGAATTTGAAAAAATGATGAAAATATAAAGTACTATGTCTAACAAAACAAACGTATTGCCTAACAATTTAGAGGCGGAGCAGTCGCTCCTCGGCTGTATGCTCATCGATAACGAAGTGTTGTCCGAAGTTGTAGATAAACTTTCCGACAGCGACTTTTATCAGGAATCGCATCAGCTGATAATGAGTGCCATCCATAAGATATTCAATCTAAGGAAGCCTGCCGACATCGTCACATTGACCGACTGCCTTGAAAAGGACGGCAACCTTGAAAAGGTGGGCGGCATAGATTATGTCACCGATCTCGTAAGCAAGATACCTTCTTCGGCAAATTACAAACAGTATTTTGAAATCGTAAAGCGCGACAGTACAAACCGCCAGCTCATACGCGCCTCGCGCGATATAATAGAAAATTCAATGAACAGCTCCGACGGCGCTCAGAGCGTTCAGTATGCCGAAAAACTTGTCTACGACATCGCAAAAAAGAACGACAGTTCTTCAATGGACGATATACGTGAAAGTACGCTCGTCGGCGACGTTATAGACAGGTTCGAGACGATCGCGAGCAACAAGGACGCGCTGCGCGGCATCACGACCGGCTTTCCCTTCTTGAATAAGATAACAAATGGATTTCAGCGCTCTGACCTGATAGTTATCGCGGCGCGCCCCGGCAGCGGTAAAACTTCGCTTGCGATGAACATCGTGGAAGCCGCCGCCTATCAGGGCAACGTCTGCGCAGTGTTCTCTTTGGAAATGCCTAAGATACAGATAGTCCAAAGGCTGCTGTGCGCAAGCGCTAAGGTAAGCATGTCAAACGCGCTCTCGGGCAAGCTGACGCCTAACGATTGGAAGGCGCTTATAAAGACGGGCGAAGAGCTCAAAAAGCTCTCTATAATAATAGACGATTCGTCGCGCGTTACCCCTGCGGAGATACTTTCCAAGTGCAGAAGGATAAAGGCGAAGAACGGCGGCAGGCTGGATCTTGTAATGATAGACTATATCCAGCTCATGTCCAGCGGGCTTAAACAGGACGAAAATAACCGCACGCGCGAAATTGCACGTATAACCGGCGACCTTAAAATCATGGCAAAGGAGCTCGATGTGCCTGTAATAGCCCTTTCGCAGCTCAAGCGTATGACGGGCGAACCTCAGCTTACCGACCTTAGGGAATCGGGCGCGATAGAGCAGGACGCCGATATGGTAATTTTTATAAACCGCCCCGATATGACGGCTACCCCGGAAGAGATAGAAAAGAACAAGATAGTGCGCGGGATGGCAGACCTCATAATTGCCAAACACAGGAACGGCGAATTGGGCAGGACGCAGCTGAGGTTCAAGGGCGAATACACAAAATTCGTCACGCCCGATCCGAGCGAGCTCAAAGAACTTGCGCGCAATGCGGGCAAATCCTCACATGGGCGTGACGAGGAAGAACAAGCCCCTCGCGAAGACGAAGATGAAAGCTATCCCGAGGAGATGCCCGACGACGGCATGGTGTTCAGCGACGATGACTATGGCGGCATCGACGAAGAGTAAAAACTTTCTTTTGCTTTTTAATCCGGCTGAATGCCGAGCAAAATTTTATTCAAACAATGCGGAAAATATTGTCTGTCAGAGTAAATTATGGATACTAAAATTTTAAAGCCCGATGACGAGAGCCTTGCTGAGGCAAAAAGGATAATAGAGGGCGGCGGGCTTGTGGCATTCCCCACGGAGACTGTCTACGGCCTGGGGGCAAACGCTTTTAACGAGGACGCCGTTAAGAGCATTTATCTGGTAAAGGGCAGGCCGCAGGACAACCCTTTGATCGTCCATGTACATAAGGGGTACGATATTACGCGTATCGTCTGCGATATTCCCGATTACGCGCTAAAACTTGCGGAAAAGTTCCAGCCCGGGCCGCTTACGATAGTGTTGAAAAGTAAGGGTACGGTTTCCCCCGTCGTGTCGTGCGGGTTGGATACGATAGGTATCCGCGTCCCGTCCCATGAAGGCGCGCAGCGCTTTTTAAAGGCGGTCGACCTGCCGATAGCCGCTCCGTCGGCAAATGTTTCAAAGCACGTCAGTCCCGTTACCGCTCAGCACGTATACGCCGACCTCAACGGCAAGATACCGTTGATACTTGACGGCGGGAAATGCAGCGGCGGCATAGAGAGCACGGTGCTTGACTGCACGGGAGAAATCCCCTGCATACTGCGTAGCGGGCTTATAACGCGTGAGATGATAGCCGAAGTTGCGGGCGATTGCGGTGTGTTCGTGCCCAAGGCGGGTGAAAAGGTGCGCTCGCCCGGAATGAAGTATAAACATTATTCTCCCAATTGCAGGACAATGCTCTTTACCTATGAAGAGCGGGCGAAGGCTGTTGAAGAGTACATCGCGCAATCGAGCGCGGGCGTAAAGGCTTGCCTTATGTGCGAAAATTCGGTTGCAAAGGAGTTTGACGTTAAAGACGTGCTTTTGCTCGGGGAAAACGGCGAACAGTTTGCCGCCAACCTGTACGACAAACTGCGCGAGGGCGAACGATGTTACGAACTTATAATCGCCGTTGCGCCGAACGAGCGTGGGGGCGTGATGGCGGGCGTGATGAACAGGCTCACAAAGGCCTGCGGGGGTTAAAGGATGAAACGAAAAAAAATTCTGTTCGTATGTTCGGGCAATACCTGCCGCAGCCCCATGGCAGAGGCGATACTGCGCGACAAGATCAAAAAAAATAAGATCAAGTGGTGGGACACGGCGTCTTGCGGGCTGTTTGCCGAAGTAGAAGGCAGCCTTTCGCAGGGCAGCAGGCAGGCGCTGGACGAGATAGGGTTAAAAGCCGATAAGTTCAAACCGCGCCAGCTCAATCAGAGCATGATCGACAAAAGTTTTGCCGTCATCTGCATGACCGAAAAGCAGAAGCAGATAATAGACGGCTGCGGCAAGGTCTTTTGCATTAAAGATTTATGCGGCTTTGACGTGCCCGACCCTTACGGGCAGGGAATGGATATTTACCGCGCAACGCGCGACGCCATATCGCGCGCATGTGACATCATTATAGATAAAGTTATCCTTGCCGAAAACGGCGGGAACAAATAATTTAGGAGAACAATTAGGATGAAAATTGCACTTGCCTGCGACCACGGCGGCCTCAACCTTAAAAAAGAAGTTATTAAATACCTCGACGAACACGGCTACGAATACAGGGACTTCGGAACATATTCCCAAGATAGCTGTGACTACCCCGACTACGCCCTTCCCGCGGCGGAAGCCGTTGCGAGCGGCGAATTTGAAAGGGGAATCGTAATCTGTTCGACGGGCATAGGCGTATCTATCGTTGCAAATAAAGTTCCCGGCATACGCTGCGCGCACTGCCACGATACCTATTGCGCGGAATTTACAAGGCTGCACAATGACGCCAATATGCTTGCGCTGGGCGAAAAGGTCATCGGCACCGGTTATGCGCTTAAAGTCGTTGAAATATTTCTCACCACGGAATTTGAAGGCGGCAGACATATGCGCAGGGTGGAAAAAATAACCGCCATAGAAAAAAAATATTGCAAATAAATTTACAGGGCGCGGCAGTTTATGCCGCGTTTTTTTAACTGAGGTGACTCTATGGACAGCGGTTTCAGATCAATACTTGCCGTACATGAAAACGAAGACGACAATACCGACGAAAGGGCATTTTACAGGCTTGTACTTGAAGAATTTTCAAACGGCGCGCAGATACTTGCAGAGGCGCAAAGGCATGGGATGACTCCGTCGGCGTTTAAAAATAGGGGGATGTCCGGCTTTGATCTGCCGTTTATCCCGATGCGTACCGCCAAAAAATTTTCAATAAAAAAACACACCTTGTCGCAACATCCGTACTTTCACGCTCACGATTTTTATGAGTTTATCTATGTGCATAGCGGGTTTTGCCGTCAGAATATATCCGGCGGAGAGATAGAACTTAAAAGCGGGCAAGCGTGTTTGGTCTGTCCCGGATGCGCACATCTGATAGAGCGATGCGCAAACCGTGACATAATCATAAAGCTCGTCATTCCCGAAGCGCTCTTTGCGGAATGTGCCAAATCTATGCCGGATACGGCAAAAGGTTTTAGCGTCTTTGAAGTGCCCGTGTCCGCTCAACACTTTATAATGCAGCTTTTAAACGAGCAGCTGTATAACGACAGTTTGCATGAGCGTGCGGTAGAGAGTTATCTCGTATTGCTTTTTACCGAACTCGAAAGAGAAAATTGCCGAAAGAAGAGCGCTTTTGAAGCGACCGTAAAGCGGTATATAGCCGACAACATCAAAACGGCAACGTTAAACGGATTTGCATCCGAGCTCGGTTACACCACTTGTTATACGAGCCGTATTGTCAACCTGCATACGGGCAAAAAATTTAAAGAAATACTTGCGGAAATGCGCATATCAAAAGCCATAAAACTGCTTTTGGATACGTCACTGACGGTAGAGGATGTCGCCGAGGAAACGGGATATGCAACGGCGTGCGGGTTTTATAAGCAATTTACGGCGCGCTGCGGAATGACGCCCGCGGAATATCGCAGGACAATGCAATAAAAAAGTAAAAAACGGATAAAAATACTAAAACAACGGATATGGAAACCGACTGTACGCTGCGATAAAATATATAAAAAAGAGGCAGTGTATGAAAGTTGAAAAGATTGAAGTTATAGATTTTGATAAAAAAAGCGCCCTGCAATGTGCTTTAAAAGTCGCAAAAGAATACTTTGGCAAAACGCCCGATCGGGTAAAATACCTTGGCGGCGGCTCGTTCGGCATTGCGGTAGGCGTGCACTATAAAAGCGGGCGGAGTGCCGTTATAAAATTTCTGCGCAGCGATGGGATGTTGGAAAAGGAAGTTCACGATCTTAAACTACTTAAGCGGCATTGCCCTATCAAAATCCCTTCGGTATTTTTTGCAAGAAAACGCGGAGGCGGTATTCCCGCAGATTGCTACGGGATGGAGACTATAGAAGGTAAAAGTTGCCTGTTTTCATTCGGGATGTTGCTCAAAGGGAAAAGGTACAGGCAGCAATTTGCCGATCAAATTACGTCCGCGCTTCACTCTATCCACGAATACACGGGAGAAAAGTTCGGGGATACGATGTCGCCCGAATGTGACGATTGGCTTGATTTTTACAGGCCGTTTGCCTTATCTGTGCTCAAAGCAGCCGAACGGCTGTATGTCGCCGGTCGGCTTTCCCGAACGATAATAGACGTAATGCACTCCGCGTGGGCAAAATTTGATGTGATATTTTCGGAAAAAGTTGAAAGAGCCTGCCTTATTCACGGAGATTTGAATGTAGGCAATATAATGGTGGGGAAGGGCTATAAAATATCGGGCATAATAGATCCGCTCAATTCAATGTATGCAGACAGGGAATATGACCTGTTCCAGTTTGACAACCTCACGGGGAAGCGGTTTTTTCTCCGTGAGACATATATAAAAAAATACGGCGCAAGCAGGTATTGTATGCAGAAACTTGCATTTTACGGCCTGTGGAACGAGGTGTACTGCTACATCAGGTCGGGGGTGCTTGTAGGCATAATAATGAACCCGCTCGTAAAAAATATGAAAAGGCAACTTGAAAAAATATGACCTCGCTGCGCGCAAAAATAATCAGAGGGCTTATACGCATCTATACCTATCCTTTAAGAAGAGACCATAGATCGTTGTCACGCTCCGTTAAACTCAAGGACAGGCCTTATTTTCCTCCCAAAGGGATATCGTTCCGTACGGAAATTCACGGCGGTGTACGGGTGGAAGTCTTTTCTTCTTGCGGCGGCTCGGGCGGTGCAATCATATTTTTTCACGGCGGCGGACACACGGCGGGCATGAATTCAATGTACAGAAGAGCTGCAAAAATCTTTTGCGTAATGTGTCGCAAAACGGTATATTGTATAGATTATAAGCCGCGCAAAGATTATACGTTTCCGTCATTGCATGCCATATGCTACAATGCGTACAAGTCGCTTGCGGGACAGTTGAAAAAAGAATTTGTTGCGGTCGGCGACAGTTTCGGTGCCGGGCTTATGCTCTATTGCTGCCTCAAAGCAAAGGAGGACGGATTGCCTTTGCCTAACAGGATTGTACATATTTCGCCGTTCATCGATATGTCGGCTTCCGGTGATTCCTATAAAATCAACTGCCATAGAGACCCGCTTTATGCGTTGCCGGCAAATCAATCGTTTTCCGACTACGAGAGCGCCATAAGACGCATTTCGCCCTATTGCGGCGACACGCCCGTCACAAATTGTTATCTGTCACCGGTATTTGCCGAGCTATACGGCATGCCCGAGATGCTGATCGTTTTCGGCGAATACGAAACTTCGGCAAGCGATGGCGAAACGCTCTTTCATAATGCGCTGAAATACGGCGTAAAGGCAGAAATGTTTTCTTTTAACGGAATGTGGCATGATTTTATGTATATGTTTCCAAGCCTGAAGGAGAGCAAAAGGGCATTTAAAATGTGTGCGGATTTCCTCGGCGGCAAGTTGTGAGGCATACCCTGTTCAAAAAATTGCAAAATAACGAATAAACAGTGCGGTATTCTTTGACTGTGCCGTTTTTTGGGTATACTATCTTTTTTATCGCACAAAATATTTCTATGTTGAGCAGAAAAAAGATAACGGCAAGGCTGTTTCTTACACTTTTTATAGTGACGTGCTGTATCTGCGCGCTTACGGGCAGCTATACGGCGAGCGCGGAGGAACTTTACCTCGGCGGATTCCCAGCAGGATTTGTCCTTGACACTCAGACGGTTGAAGTCGTGGGAATGTGCGAGGTGATGACCGAAAGCGGGCTTGCCTCCCCAGCAAAGGACGGCGGCATTAAAACGGGCGACATAATCGAAGAGATAAATAATATAAAAATAACTTCTGCGGAGCAGGTGACCGAACTGCTCTCCGCCGTAAAGCGCGCGGAAATTTTGGTAAAGCGCGGAGAAGAGCATATTTCGCTCACCGTGTCACCGGTAAAGGACGTTACAAGCGGCAAGATGCGTGTGGGCGTTCTTGTGCGAGACAGCCTCAGCGGTGTGGGTACTGTCACCTATATAGACAAATCCGCAGGCAAATTCGGTTCGCTCGGTCACCCCGTGACAGATAACTCGGGGAACATAACAAAGATAAACGGCGGCACGCTGTACGGCTGTATAATTTACGATGTAAGGCGCGGCGTGCGCGGCAATCCCGGCGAGCTTAAGGGGGCATTTGAGCACGGTAAAGCTATGGGAGCGGCGGTGGTAAACACTTCAAGCGGCGTATTCGGTACCCTGGACAAAAACTGCGATCTTAGCCACCTGACAAGGATTGAAAAGGGGGATGTGGATGATGTGACGCCCGGCAAGGCAGAGATCTATTCCACGGTAAACAGCAAAAAGACAAAGAGCTACGATATATCTATAGTAAAGGTGGATAAAAGAAACCGCGATAACAGGAATTATGTAATAAAAATAGAGGATCCCGAGCTCATTTCGGCGACGGGCGGGATAGTGCAGGGAATGAGCGGCAGTCCAATTGTGCAGAACGGGAAATTGATAGGGGCGGTGACCCACGTATTTATAAACGATCCCACGCGCGGTTACGGAATCTCCATAGAAAATATGCTTTCGGCTTATTAAAACAAAAAAGTTCTTAATATGCGGCAGGTTCTCATATAATTCTTATATGAGAACTTTTGCCGTTTTTCGTACAAGAAACCGTATTGTAATAGATAAGCGCACGCTGATAGCCTGCATTTGTACGGTAATTTCAGCAATTATATTTGGTATAGTACTATGCAGATTTATGCAAATCAATCCGTATATGCAAAATTACGCATCGGAATACCTTTATTTTGTATATAACTTCCGCAATGCGTCACTCCTGTGGCCGCGGCTTTTATGCGACCTTGTCTACGGATATGTATTTTTTTGATCGCGTACTGCACAAAAATCAGGTTGCTGTCGCTTCCGCTCCTCTTTTTAAGGAGCATGCTCTGCAGCGTATATGCGGTTTTGATAATTTCCGTCTCGGCTTTCGGCGGCGTCCTTGCGGCCGTCATCGTTTATATACCTACATCGATAGTCGTCATAGCGCTCAATGTATTTCTCATAGAGACGGTGCGCTTCTTCAACAAGAGGTTTGCCCCGTTTATTCCCGCAATTTTTACACTTTTGGGCATCTTGTGCCAGTGCCTGCTGCTCAATATCGTCTTTCGCGTGGTCATCATGGTCTGATGAACTCTGACGATGTTCGAACGCATAATTTTATAAATTATTTCAGATACTTATGGTATGAAACACTTAGGGATAAAGCATAAGTTTTTTTACGCCGCGGCGGTATGCGCCGCAGCGACGGGAATATTTGCCTGCTTTGGGTTTGCCAAGGGCGCGCCTTCATTGACAGAAGGGTGTAGATCCGCCTATCTCATGGATGCCGACAGCGGCGAATGTATCTATAAATTCAATGAACACAGCCGCGCACCGATAGCAAGCGTGTGCAAGGTGATGACGCTTACGCTGTGCCTTGACGCAGTGGAAGACGGCGCCGTAAGTATGGACG
>CALVPV010000003.1 GCA_944353935.1 uncultured Clostridia bacterium
GTGGGCTCTGCGAGGCTTTTAATCAAGAAATAACAGGAGGTAAAATTATAAGCTACTTAGTTTGTCACATGGAAAAGTATCACAAGACGGACATTGCGCCCGTCGAAAATGAAAACGAGCGCGACGAAACCTATCAGGCGGTCAATCCGCAGATAGACTTCACGCGCACACGGAACAATTACAACATTATAAAACGGCAGCGGTCGTACACGCAATTTATCAATGACAAGATTGAGGCTCTCGACCTGCCCACAAAGGTGCGCAAGGACGCCGTGCTTATGTGTTCTTTCGTTGTGGGTTCGGACAGAGAATTTTTCAGTAGCCTATTGCCGGGTGAGCAACAGCAATTCTTTGTTGATTGCACCCGCTTCTTTGCAGAGCGATACGGCGAGGAGAACATTATCTCGGCTGTCGTTCACATGGACGAAACCACGCCGCACCTGCATCTGAATTTAATTCCTATTTCCGACGGCAGATTGTGTGCAAAAACTCTCTTTGACAGAAAAGAATTACAGAACTTGCAGACGGACTTTCATTCCGTCGTGGGAAAGAAATGGAGCTTGCAGCGCGGCAAAGAGGGGAGTCAAGCAAAGCATCTCGACACGGCAGCTTACAAGTTAAAGAAGATGAGCGAAGAAACGGCTGCCGCAGAAGAGCGTAAAGCTGTTGCCGAACAAGCAGCGGCGAGTGCAGAACAACGGCAAGTCCACGCCGAACAGAAAACTCAACAGCTTGAAGATAGACAGAAACAGCTTCAACGCGATACCGCTCCACTACAAGCCGCTGCCGAGGTTTTGCTGGAATACTCGGACGGAAGGCGCAAGCTCAATAAAAGGGACTTGCCCGTCATCGCGGCAGAAGTCGCAAAGCTCAGAGCAGAGAACGGTCAACTCGAAGAACGGTTACAAATCAGCGCGCGCGACCAAAGCGACGTGTTTACGCTCTATCAAAAGACGGAGCGAGAAAAGCAGGCACTTCAAAGCGACGCCGACGTTCTGCGCGAGATAAGAGAACACGCGCCCGACAAGTTGCAAGAAGTTATGGAAACGGTCAGACAGCGCAAGCTGGACAAGTACCGCCCCAAGCCCTTCAAGTCGTCAGGCAATCATTGGAGCAAGTAAAACTGAATAAGCGCTATAAAGGAGGAACTGTTATCGGACAAAATACATAAATGGCGGGGAGAAATGATATTACAAATTCTGGCAACGGCATATCGGATATGGATATGAAGTCGCTGGCACGAACCTTATTCCCGATTATACGGGATTATCTCCTTTCGGAACAGGGACAGAAGGACTATGCCGAATGGAAAAACAGACAACTGAATACAAAACTTAATAAAATATCCGATTGAAACCATACGGACACAAACTACCGTTAAATGAGTACGGTGACGACCGCGAAAGAACGCGGTATATAAATACATATATTTTCTCATTTACAACCTACAGAGGTTGTGCCGAATGTTAATAAACCTTGAATAACGGCAGGGCGGCGGGTGCTTCACACGAAGTACCCGCCATTACTTTCCATAATATAACCATATAAAAGTCAACTATTATACCAAAAACGGGACAATTAAAATGATAATATAGTCATAGAAATAAATCTGCACAGGAGAACAATAATGAGTGAGTTTGACAAAATTATCGGGTACGCCAACGAAAAAGAAGAGATGATGCGCCTTTGCGACGTACTAAAAAACAAAGAAAAATATATCGCCTTCGGCGTTAAAATTCCCAAAGCCGTATTGCTCCACGGAGACCCGGGATTGGGTAAAACGCTTATGGCGAAGGCGTTTATAACGGAAACGGGAAGGAATGTCTTTTTCTGCAAAAAAGACAAACCGGACGGCGAATTTGTGGACAAAATCAAGGAGACGTTTGAAAACGCCATAAAGGAAGCGCCCTCTGTAATTTTTTTCGACGATATGGACAAATTTGCAGAAGATAACCTGCAAAGAAACTGCAACAAGGAGGAATTTGTATCCATTCAGACGGGGTTGGAAGAGATCGGCGATAAAGACGTGTTTGTTATTGCAACGGCAAACGACACAGCATATTTACCCGATTCATTGATGCGGGAAGGGCGGTTCGGCAGGCAGATAGAATTCAACAATCCTTCCTTTGAAGATTCATTAAAAATAATTGAGCATTATATGACGAATAAGCGCATTTCAGAGGAGATAAGCGCACAGTCCCTCGTGCACATAATCGGAGGAAGTTCATGCGCGGTGTTGGAGTCCGTTATAAACGAGGCGGGAATTTATGCCGCATATGAAGGCCGTTTAGAGATAAGATATTGCGATATAAAGAAGGCCGTCTCCTCTGTCATTTTAAAGTGTTACCCCTTAAAGCAATCGGACGACAATTTAAAGTGGCGATTAGCCTACCACGAAGCGGGCCACGCAACAATGGGTTTGATAAATAACATCTCCGTAGGATGCCTTGCGATAGGCAAATGCGGTAAATACGGGCAGGATAATGGCGTCTGCCGCCTATATGACACATCAAAGTCCATGAGTTTTGAAAAATCTGAATATCGCATAATGTCGCTGTTGGCGGGTAAAGCGAGTGTGGAAATCCGGTTCAATGAAGCAGATTTGGGAGCCGTTAAAGATTTGAGCTCGGCCACGGAAATAATAGATGACCTTATGCAGCGCATAGCAGCGAACGGATTTGAGTTTTTCTACCCGAAAGAAGAGTACTGCAATGCACAGTCATACCGGCAGTTGGATAAGCTTCAGGATAAGAGGGTGCGACTGATCGAGGAATACTACCACAAAACTAAGCAACTATTGTCAAACAACAGTACTCTGCTCGACAGATTGGCAAGCGAACTTTACGAAAAGGAAGTATTGCTTTACGACGAGATAATGGCGATAGCCGAGGAATATCTGCATTGACATATTGCGACAAATTTGGTATAATAAATCCATATTATAAAGGGGACACAGATATGGATTCATTTGAACCTAAAAAACTTGCACTTATACGTATTCTGAATATACTCGAAACCTATACGGACTGCAACCATCCGTTGGCGCACGACGAGATAGTCAAAAAACTATATACGCTTTACGGCATTACGGTAGAACGCAAGGCGATAGGTCGCAACATCTCGCTGCTGCAAAGCGCGGGATACGACATAGAAACCACCAAGAAGGGTTCATATTTAAATACCAGGCTATTTGAAGATTCGGAATTAAGGCTGCTTTCCGACAGCGTACTTGCAAGCCAGCATATAACGGCGAAGCATTCCAAGGAGCTCATAGAAAAGATTGCCTCCCTTTCAAACAAATACTTCAAATCGCATATCAAAAACATATTTTCAGTAAACGACTGGAACAAGTCGGAAAATGTTGCGCTTTTCTATAACATAGACATAATCGACGAGGCGATAGAAGCAAACCGCAAAATCAAATTCGATTATAACAAATACGGGTTAGATAAAAAACTGCACCGTTCCGTCTTTCATATCGTCAGCCCATACCAGATGATACTGCACAACCAGAGGTATTTTTTGATGGCGCATCAGGAAAAGTGGAAGCACATCACCTATTATAGGCTCGACAGGATAACAAATATCGAGCTTTTGGACGAACCGGCAACCGACTTGCGTTCGATAGAAGGCTATCAGAACGGAATAGATTACAGGCGCTTTTCTTCGGCGCTGCCATATATGTTTTCAGACGAGCCGCAGACAATAAGGTTCATTATCGACGGTGAATGGATGATAGACCAGATAGTCGATTGGTTCGGGTATGATTTCAGCACAGACAATAAAGACGGCAAGCTAATAGTTACCGTAAACGCCAGCCCCTACGCTATGGAATATTGGGCCATGCAATATCTGAACTATGTAGAGATAATCTCTCCTTCCTCTCTGAGGGAACAGATAATTACCAACCTGAAAAACGCAAGCAGTAAATACGCAAAGATATAACCTATTTGAAGGCAGGTCAGAATTATGAACAAACCAGATACGGAATATAGAAAAAACGCGATTTCGGTAAACGAATTGCTCAATATGGAGCTGAAAATCCCCGAATACCAGCGCCCCTATAAATGGACGCGCAAAAATGTTGCAGATTTACTGAACGATATCGGCACGGCAATAGAGGACAACAGGCGCCCTGGCTATAATGGGTTCAGGTATCGCGTCGGCACAGTTATCATACATAACAAAAATGACGACGCAGGCAACATAACGGAGCGCAATATTGTTGATGGTCAGCAGCGCCTTATTACTCTTTCGCTTATAAAGCGAGCGCTCGACCCTTCTTTTACCAATTCTCTGCTTGAACATGAATATAAAGATAAGGTTTCAATAGGTAACATTTCAGACAATTACCGCTTTATACTTGAATGGAAATCTGTAAACGGCGGTAAACTTGAAGATTATCGCGGCGCGTTCGAAAATATTTTGGAAGCCGTACTTATAGAAGTGGACGATATCTCCGAAGCGTTCCAGCTCTTCGATTCGCAAAACACGCGCGGCAGAGAGCTTGACCCGCACGATTTATTGAAGGCATACCACCTGCGCGAAATGAATGAGTATGACTTTGAAAAATTCAACCTTGTGAAGCGCTGGGAAGAAATTCAGCCATATCGAATAAGGGAGCTGTTCTCACTGTACCTCTACCCCATATTGAATTGGTCACGCAAAGAAAAGTCAATGGCGTTTACTGCTCAGGACATAGATACCTATAAGGGTGTCAGTTCCGACTGCCTGTTCACTTATGCCGAGCGTGTAAAAAAAGCTATGCCCTGCTTTCAGATTGATCAGCCATTTGCCGCGGGCGGCGATTTTTTCAGAATGGTCGAACACTATATAAATCTGTTGGCTGATTTAAAAAATGAAATAGCCACAAATAAAGCATTTAGTGACATAAATAAAATTATAGAAAACAACATCATAAAACGAAAAGATAATATAGAACAATACAGCTCAACCGGATTCAGGTATGCGGTAAACCTGTTCTATTGCGTTCTGCTCTTCTACTTCGACAGGTTCCATATGTATGACGAAATGGCGGTCAACAAGCTGTTCGTGTGGGCGATGATGATACGCGTCGATATGGAAAATCTTGGATTTGACACAATCAATAACTATGCCATTGGGAACGAGGACAAGGATTATACAAACCGTATTCCTATGTTTTTCAAAATAGTAACCGCGCGCAGCAATCAGGAGATTACCAATCTCAGAATTTCGGTCAAACGGTCAAACGATCGGGCTAAATCGGAAAAATGGCAAGATTTATACGAAAAACTTAAAGACCTTATGGGAGAAAAACAATGAGCGATATCACCTTGCTGTCAATTATAGATTCCAAAGATAAAACTATTTTCGAAGATGATAATTATATCATTCCTCTGTACCAGCGCGCCTTTGCGTGGTCTGACAAAGAAATAAGTCAACTCATAGACGACATCTATGATTTTGAAGCCGAAAAATATTATATAGGCTCGCTCATAATAAATGTCAACAGTAACGGCTTATATGAAGTTATAGACGGACAGCAACGCCTGACTGCGCTCTATCTCCTTTTGAACTATCTCGGTTATCGTTGGAAAGAGGAAAGATTGCGCTATGAGTGCAGAGAAAAATCAAACTATACATTAAACTTTTTAAATAGTCTATCACCAAATGAAGACAACAGAAACAAGTCGGTCGATGAGGATAAAATCGAACAGAACTTAATCAAAGGTCTGGATATAATAGAGCAGAAATTCCGTGCAGACAAAATAAACGCACAAAAATTCAAGGAAAAACTTAAAAACGTAAAACTCTTCCGCATTGAAGTCCCGCCGCATACCGACCTTAACCGCTACTTTGAAATAATGAATGTGCGCGGCGAACAGCTTGAACAGCACGACATACTCAAAGCAAAACTAATGGAGCCGCTTGGTCCTGACGAGCAAACTGCTTTTTCAATTGTATGGGACGCTTGCCGCGATATGAGCGGGTATGTGCAAATGCACTTTAACAAACAGCAAAGAGAGTTGTTGTTTGGGGGTGATTGGGATTGGCTTAATATTGATAATATCTTCTCCTTAACAGCTGACGACGGAAGCGTTCATCCGCAAACCGCTATCAAAATAATAGAAAATAAAGAACCTATACAAGTATGGGACAGAGATGACGAGGCTGGTAATCGTATAAGATTTGAAAGCATAATAGATTTTCCTTTTTTCTTGTTGCACGTGCTGAAAGTATTTGTTGCAACAGAATACAATGAATATTTCAGCGCTATCCCTGAACTTCTTGACGATAAAAAGCTTTTAAAGACTTTTACCGATATAATAGACAAATGGAAATCAGATAAAGAATTCTCACTTAAATTTATTAAGTATTTGCTCAAATGCCGATTCCTGTTTGACAAATACATAATTAAAAGAGAATACAAGAATGAAGACACCACAGGCAGTTGGAGTTTGAAAGAACTCAAAGTTTCAGGAGCCCGCTCCAAGAAAAAACCATATTATAGGGACACATATTTTGGCGAATTGAATGAATGGAAAACAACTTATAGTCCACGCACGGTTACCAACCTTATGTTGCAATCTTGCTTACGTGTTTCATACACTTCTCCAAAAATTATGCACTGGATTACCGAACTGCTTAAGTGGCTGAATGTAGACGATAATTTGAAAAAACTTTCTCAATTTGAAAATCAAATAGAAATTATCGCACAAGAGCCGGTTATAAAATTTATTACCGATAAAGACTATATGCAAGGCGTCAACACTCCACATATTGTTTTGAACTATCTTGACTATCTGCTTTGGACAAAACGTAGCGATGATGAATATAAAGGTCTTAATTTTGATGAATTTTCCTTTGAATTTAGAAACTCTGTAGAGCATTGGTACCCACAGCACCCTTCAAGTCAATCATTTGACTCGTGGGCAGACGTAGATAAATTCGGCAACTTATGCATCATACAGCGCAATGTCAATTCAAAATTTTCAAATTTAAGCCCCACATCAAAAAAAGGTACCTATCATCAAATGATTGAGAAAGGTAGTTTAAAGATGAGGGTGATGAGCGCCTTAACAAAAGATGATACAGCATGGAAAGAGACAATTTGTGATGATCACGAAGGTAAAATGCTGAAATTATTAAAGGTTGCATGTAATATAGCTTGACATATAATTATCCCAAACTTGGTATAACAAATGTGTTAGAATATAGGTAAGTAAAACAAAGGAGATATTTTATGAAAACTATTTACTTAAATGTTGAATTTAAAGACCCTGAAACAGAACTGAAAGCCGAACTGCAAAGAAGCGGCGCCAGAAATGTTGAAGTAAGGCGCAATTACAACGGTGAATTGGAAGTGCGCTACACGATAAAGGCAGCCAACCCCCAAAAAGATATAGAGGACATGCTGAATAAATCGGGCGGGAAAAGCGTTCACTCCTCGTCAAGCTACAACGGGGCAAGGTTCGATTTCAGGGTTGACGACATAGTTGACGAAAGGGTTTTTAAGCAGAAAATTATTGAAACTCTGCGCCGCGCAGGTTACAGAGCAAATTGACATAAATACAAAGCGGCGGGCGCTTCTTGTGAAGCACCCGCCGCTTTTTCTATGTCCTGAAATATACAATAAAGGCGAATCCGTCTCCTAATGGAAACGGGTTCGCCTTTAACTTGTTTGGTGACCTTGCCGGGAATCGAACCCGGGATTGAGCCTTGAGAGGGCTCCGTCTTAGCCGCTTGACCACAAGGCCACGATTTCAACGTTAGTGATTATATCATACGATAGATAAGTTTGCAAGCAAAAATGCGCCGTCGTGATAATCTTTTTTTCTTATAACGCGCTCGCGGCGGCCACTTTGCTCGCTTATCGCGGTCATATTGCGTTTTTGCTGCGGTCACTTTGCTTGCTTGTGGCGGTCATATTGCATGCTTGCAGCGATTATATTACATACTTGGGCGGGTATATTAGACGCTCGCGGCGGTCACATTGCGCGTTCGCAGCGGGCGCAGTAGCGTTTTTTTATAACATTTTTTCTTGTAAATTTAACATTTGTGCCTGCGGTTGCATTATTTTGGCAAATGCTTGACATCTTGCACCCGTTTAATATAATATATATTCGCTTTCAAACAGTTAGTTGTCTAACTGTTGTATCCCGCGATCGGTGCCGCAGCCTCTTTCGGCGTGGCGGCGCAAAAAACAAAAGGGAAGGGGCCGTTTTGGAAAACAGAAGACTTTTCGGGTTGATGTGTTACGTCAACAGGGAGATGGAAAGACGCAACAGCGAAAATCTTTCCTCTCTCGGCATAACGGGCGCGCAATTGCAGGCGCTCGTGTTTGTGCACAGAAACGCACTCAAAGGCAACAAGGTGTGCCAAAAGGATGTGGAGCGCGAACTCAACCTGCGCGCTTCGTCGGTGTCTGTGTTGCTCGCAAACCTTACGTCCGACGGGTATATCACCCGCAACTATGCCGACGGGAACGCGCGCACCAAGTTCATAGAGCTCACAAAAAAAGGCGAAGAACTTTGCCTTATGAACCGTGACCTCATGGACAAGTGCGACGCGATAATACAGGACGCCCTCAGCGAAGAGGAGCAGGAAAGTTTCAAACAGCTCCTCATAAAGATATTCAATCACATCAACGGATGACCGCTTGCCGCGGCCGTCTTTCAGGAGTCACTACATGGTAAAAACACTTTTAAAGAGCGTAAAGCAGTATAAAAAGGTATCCATACTGACGCCGCTCGTCATGATAGGCGAAGCCGTAATGGAGATAGTCATACCTTTCCTTATGAAGTTCCTCATAGACGAGATCTATGTAATGGAAAGGTCGGGCGAATTCAGTATGTATATCGTATGGTACGGGCTTGCCATGCTCGCGTGCGCGGCGTTTGCGCTGTTCTGCGGCATAATGGGCGGGCGCCTTGCCTCCAAGGCCTCGGCGGGGTTTGCCGCCAACCTGCGCTACGATATGTACGACAATATCCAGACATATTCGTTTGCGAATATAGACAACTTTTCCACCGCAAGCCTTATAACGCGTATCACCACGGACGTCAGCAACGTGCAGCTTGCCTTTCAGATGTGCATACGAATGCTCGTGCGTGCGCCCATACTTTTTATAATGGCGACAATAATGTCGTTCGTCATTTCGCCGACGATAGGCGGGATATTCATTGCCGCGGCGCTCGTTCTGGGCATAATAGTTGCCGCGATAATGGTAAAAGTCGCAAAGCCCTTCCGCATAATGTTCAAAAAGTACGATAACCTCAACCGCGTCGTGCAGGAAGACCTCACGGCGATAAGGGTGGTAAAGTCGTACGTGCGCGAAGAGCACGAGATGGACAAGATGCGCAGCGCCACGCAGGAGGTATACAACTATTCCGTAAAGGCGGAAAAACTTTTAAATTACCTCACCCCCGTGGTTCAGTGCGTCATATATGTGGCGATGATACTTTTATTGCTCGTCGGCGGAAATATGCTCATAGGCGAGAGCTCCGTGGTGGAAGGCAACCTCGTATTCGGCGGCCTCTCCACGGGCGACCTCACTTCGCTTTTGCAATACATGACGCAGATACTCACGGCGGTGATGCTCGTGGCGATGTGCCTGCAATACATATCCCTTTCAAAGGGGTCTATGGATCGCATTGCCGAGGTGCTCGAAGAAAAGACCACCCTTCCCAAAACGAGCACCCCCGTCTTTGAAGTAAAGGACGGCAGCATAGATTTTGACGGCGTGTTCATGAGCTATCGTCAAAAGTCCGACGTGAACGTGCTGTCAAATATAGACCTGCACATAAAGCCGGGCGAAACGTTGGGCATAATAGGCGCGACCGGCTCGGGCAAATCTTCGCTCGTGTCGCTCATTCCCAGGCTCTACGACGTCTCTGCCGGCTGCGTCAAAGTGGGCGGCGTGGACGTAAAACAGTACGATCTGGATACATTGCGTTCAAAGGTCGCCATGGTCTTGCAAAAGAACGTACTCTTTTCCGGCTCCATATCGGAAAATTTAAGGTGGGGCGATGAAAACGCCACGCAGGAAGAGATAGAAGAGGCGTGCCGCCAGGCCTGCGCCGACGAGTTCATAAAACAGCTCCCCGGCGGGTACGACTATGACCTCGGTCAGGGCGGCGTAAACGTCTCCGGCGGGCAAAAGCAAAGGCTGTGCATAGCGCGCGCCCTTTTAAGAAAGCCCAAAATAATAATTTTCGACGATTCGACTTCGGCGGTAGATACCAAGACGGACGCCATGATAAGGCAGTCGCTGCGCACGCACGCGCCCGAAGTCACCAAGATAATAATTGCCCAGCGCGTAAATTCCGTGGAGGATGCCGACAGGATAGTCGTGCTCGACCAGGGCAGGATAGCCGGCATAGGCACGCACGAAGAGCTGCTCGCCGGCAACGATATCTACCGCGAAGTATACCTTTCGCAGATGAAGGGCAAGGCGGACGAAGAGGACGGAGGTGAAGAAGATGGCACCCGGAACTAAACTTCCTTCTGTAAAAGAACAGTATGAAAACCTTGACGCCGATACAAAGCGCCGCATACAGCAAAGCGGCACGCAGCACGGGCACAGGGTGGCAAAGATAAAGGGCTCGGGGCCGGAAAACCCCGTAAAGGTGTTAAAGCGCGTATTGAACTACGCCTTCCGCAACAAATTTGCCGCCGTGTTGCTCGTTATACTCATAGTGCTCTCTTCCGCGGCGGGCGCGGTCGGCTCGTTCATGCTTACGTTCGTCATCAGCACGATAGAGAGCATTGCCCGCGGCCAGGCAGAGATGTCCCGGCTCATCGCGTGGATAGTGGCGGTGGCGTGCGTATACGTCGTGGGCGTTGTAAGCACCTTTTCATATAACAGGCTGATGATGTTCATAGCGCAGGGCACTTTAAAGCGCATGCGCGACGAGATGTTCATCAATATGCAGTACCTGCCGCTCAAATACTTCGATACGCATACGCACGGCGAACTCATGAGCCGCTACACAAACGACGTGGATACCCTCCGCCAGATGCTCTCTCAGTCTGTTCCGCAGATGATATCGGCTGTCGTCACCATAGTCGTCGTGCTGCTGTGCATGATCTTCATGAGCTTTACGCTGACGCTCGTCATGCTCGTGATCTTGAGCGTCAACATAGTGTTCATAAGGATAATCGGCGCCGAATCCTCCCGCCAGTTCTTAAAACAGCAGGTCTCCATCGGCAAGGTCAACGGCTATGTGGAAGAGATGATGGAGGGGCAAAAGGTCATAAAGGTCTTCTGTCACGAAAATAAGGCGAGGGAGAACTTCAAAAAGATAAATGAAGAGCTCCGCATAAGCGGCACAAACGCAAACCAGCTCACTAATATGCTCGGCCCCATGTCTAACATACTCAGCTACTTCCAGTATGTTGTCGTGGCTATAGTGGGCGCCGCGTTCTTTGCGACGCACAGCGTGGGCGCGCTCTCTTTATACAGCGTGGCGTTCGGCGACGGGAGCGGCGCGTTCAGCGCGGGCGACGTCGGCGTGCTCGTATCCTTTCTCACGCTCATCCGCTCGTTCAACCAGCCCGTTCAGCAGGTCACCCAGCAGTTCAACGCCATCGTAATGGGCCTTGCCGGCGCCGAACGTATCTTTGATATATTCGACACCCCTCACGAAGACAAGGGCGGCAGCGTCACCCTCGTCTACGGCGAAGGCGGCATAGAAAAGTGGAGCTGGAAAAAACCGGAACAGGACGGCACGTTCACCTACATCCCCCTGCGCGGAGATATACGCTTTAAAGACGTCATCTTCGGCTACTCGCCGGAAAAGATAATTTTAAAGGATATCTCGCTGTATGCAAAGCCCGGGCAAAAGATAGCTTTCGTCGGGGCAACGGGCGCGGGCAAGACCACAATAACCAACCTTATAAACAGGTTCTACGATATCCAGTCGGGCTCTATCACGTATGACGGGCTGGATATAAAGAGCATAAACAAGGACGATCTGCGCCGCTCGCTCGGCGTCGTATTGCAGGATACCCACCTCTTTACCGGCACGGTAATGGATAATATCCGCTACGGCAGATTGAATGCAACGGATGAAGAGTGCATTGCGGCGGCAAAACTTGCCAATGCGCACTACTTTATTTCTCACCTGCCGGAAGGCTACAATACGATGATAAAGGGCGACGGCGGCAACCTTTCGCAGGGGCAGCGCCAGCTGCTCGCAATAGCGCGCGCAATGGTCTCCGAATGCCCCGTACTCATTTTGGACGAGGCGACTTCTTCCATAGACACCCGCACGGAAAAACTCATAGAAGAGGGCATGGATAAGCTGATGGAGGGGCGCACCGTGTTTGTGATAGCGCATCGCCTTTCCACCGTCCGCAACAGCCAGGCGATAATGGTGCTTGACCACGGCAGGATAATAGAGCGCGGCACGCACGACCAGCTCATCGCGCAGAGGGGCGTTTACTACCAGCTCTATACAGGTGCGTTTGAACTTGAATAAATCCAAAAGATCCCGTACTCCGCGTGCGGGATTTTTTTATAAATACGCTTGCTATTATTCGCGATATGGAATATAATAGTTGATGTAAATTTAAAAAAGGATGTAAGGTATGTTGAGTTATATTTCGGCTAAAGATGCCGCAAAAAAGTGGAACATCTCTCAAAGGCGCGTAGCTACCCTTTGTTCGGAAGAACGCATCGGCGGCGCGATGATGGTCGGAAATATGTGGATTATACCCGCAAATGCCGAAAAGCCGATTGACAAGCGAACGGTACGTTATGAAAAGACGCATAAAACCGAACTTAAGCCTTTCGTCAAGTGGGTTGGCGGAAAGGGGCAACTTATTGATGAAATAGAAAAAATGTTTCCTGCCGATGGCGAAAAGTTTTTAAAAAAATATGCCGAACCAATGGTCGGAGGCGGTGCATTATTTTTTAGTGTACTTTCAAAATATAGGTTTAAAGAGCTTTATATCAGCGATATCAATTCCGAATTGATTAACGCCTACGCTGCCATAAAACAAGATGTCGAGGCGTTGATTGTGCGACTTAACGAGATGCAGATGACTTTTTTGCCGCTTGATGATAACGGCAGAAAATACTATTACTATAATATCCGCGATAAATTCAACACATTGGAATTGAGCGATAATACATCGGTAGAAAAGGCAGCTTATTTTATATTCTTAAATAAGACCTGTTTTAACGGACTTTACCGTGTTAATCGTAAAGGGCAGTTCAATGTGCCCATGGGTTCGTATAAAAATCCGACTATTTGTGATGAAGAAAATCTTCGCAACATTCACTCAGCGTTGCGGAATGTTACTATTGTTTGTGGTGATTACACTTTATCAAAATCATTTATAGACAGTAAGACCTTTGTATATATAGATCCGCCTTATCGTCCCATTTCAGAAACATCTGCATTTACTTCTTATAACAGCGATGCTTTTGACGACAACGAGCAAATCAGGCTTGCAAAATTTATTGACGAGATAAATGAGGTAGGGGCAAAAATTGTTTTAAGCAATTCAGACCCGAAAAATGTCAATCCGGAAGATAATTTCTTTGAAGATTTATATAAATCATACACAATTCACCGTGTTTCGGCGACGCGTATGATAAACAGTAATGCGGAAAAGCGCGGCAGGATAAACGAGCTGCTGATTTGCAATTGAGTGGGAGGGAAATTATGGCGGAATTAAAACTATTCAAAATTGGCTTTACATTGACGGAAACATTGCGTGACGTACGTAATATCGGTCATTGGGGATGTGGTGATTTGCAATTGATAATGAAAGACGGCGCAGAAATTAACCTCGCCAAAGAATTGATGCTGAAAGCGTATCAGAATAATTAACGGAGGGATATAAGATGATAAAAAGTGGCAAGGGCGGCGGTAATACACGTACCGGATTGGTTTTTGAAGGGAAAACGGACTTATCTAAATTTTTGGAGAGTCAACCCCATTATTCTGTGGTAGGACATGATGTTTTTTACGATGCCGAAAAAGTTGCCGAGGTATATAAAAAGCACAATTTTTATTCGGTATTTCTTAAGAAGTTAGATATCGATTGGAAACAGTATTTGTCAAAGCAACTGCTGCCGGATGATTGTATATTTGTTTTGCTAAATAATATTTTGTTCATTATAGAGTGTAAGCATCAGGAAGTTGCGGGTTCTGTTGACGAAAAACTTCAAACCTGTGATTTCAAGAAAAAGCAGTATAAAAAGTTAATGTCTGCAGCGAATATTGATGTCGAATACATATATTTACTCGATAATTGGTTCAGGAATGAAAAGTATCGGGATGTTCTCGACTATATTCATTCGGTTGGATGTGATTATTACTTTGAATATATACCGCTTATGCGGCTTGGCTTGCCGGTGCCTCCTGAACTTGTGGTAGACTGACTATGGCAAAGAAAATTTCTTTACAGCCTGAAAACTTTGAGTTGGAAACGAATACAGTATGGGCTTTTCCCGATCGCGGCAAATGGGCTACTCACGACGCGAAGTATCGTGGAAATTGGTCGCCGTATATTCCGCGCAATGTAATTTTGCGCTACTCGCAGGAAGGTGATACTGTTTTAGATCCGTTTGTCGGCGGCGGGACTACGGCAGTTGAAGCAAAGCTCACAAACAGAAATTTTATCGGTTATGACATTAATCCCGAAGCTATTGAATTAAGCCGCAATAAGTGTAATTTTCAGTTTGATACAACTGCCTCATCTGTAATTGATGTGACCGATGCTCGACAGCTTCCGCTGAATGATAATTCGGTGGATTTGATTTGCGCTCACCCGCCTTATGCCGATATCATTCATTATAGTGACGGCATCGATGGTGACTTGTCGCTCTTGCCGATGAAGAATTTTTTGGTTGAGATGGTCAAAGTGGCGGATGAGTTCCACCGCGTATTAAAAAACGAAAAGTTTTGTGCCGTGCTTATGGGTGATATGCGCAAAAAAGGAATGGTGCAACCGCTTGCATTTGAAACAATGCGCGTCTTTGAACGCGTCGGGTTTAAAACAAAGGAAATAATCATAAAGGAGCAACACAACTGCAAAGCAACCGGATATTGGAAAACAAACAGTATCAAATTCAACTTTTTGCTGCTGGCACATGAGTATCTATTCATATTCAAAAAATAGAGAACTGTCGTTTTTCGCATAGTACAACCTTTGTAAAACATAAGCTATCTTTGCGGCGGATATTGCCGCGGCGTGGCGGGTATATGCCGCCATAAAGGGGTGGCTTATGTTTTTTGATTTTTTAAGTTTATTGTTCGGCAAAATATTCTTTTTCACGGGTGCGGTGCAGGGCAAGGGGTCGTTTCCTAAGCCGCTTTCGCCCGAAGAGGAAAAAAAGTACCTTGCCGCGGCGCGCGCCGGGGATAAAGAGGCAAAGAATATTTTAATAAAGCACAACATGCGCCTCGTTGCGCACATCGTAAAAAAGTACGGCGGCGCTGCGGAAACGGACGATCTGATGTCTGTCGGCTCCATAGGGCTCATCAAGGCGATAAACACCTACCGCGAAGGCAAGGGCACTCAGCTCGCCACATATACCGCCCGCTGTATAGAAAATGAAATTTTAATGCTCATCCGTGCGAGCAAAAAACACAGGAATACCGTGTCGCTCACCGACCCCGTAGGCACCGACAAGGACGGCAACGAACTCACGCTCATCGACCTTTTATGCGAAAAGGAGGAGAACGTCTTTGCGCAGGTGGAAAAGTCCGTCCAGCGTGAAAAATTCATAAAACTTCTTTCACGGATACTTTCCCAAAGGGAGTATGCCATAATCTCAATGCGCTACGGGCTGGAGGACGGCTGTCCCCGCCCGCAGCGGGAGGTGGCAAAGGCGCTCGGCATATCCCGTTCCTACATATCGCGCATAGAAAAGCGCGCCATAGAAAAGGCGCGCAAAAATCTGAACCGCGACGACTTTTTCACCGATTAGCCCCGAATGCGCGGCGCGCGCTTCGGCAAAAAACATCCGTCGCGGAGGCGGATTTTTATTGCGGTTTGCCTGCGTGCGGGCCGCTTTTTTATTGCATTTTTTTTGTAACGATGTTAAAATAAGTTGGTAAATAATTTTTAAGGAAAAACGGTTATGGGTATTTACGAAGAACTCAAAGAGCGAGGGCTCATCGCTCAGGTCACCGACGAAGAGGAGATACGCGAGCTCATCAACGGCGGCGGCGCCCGCTTTTATATAGGTTTCGACCCCACGGCAGACAGTTTGCACGTCGGGCACTTTATGGCGCTCTGCCTTATGAAGAGGCTGCAGATGGCGGGCAACAAGCCCGTCGTGCTCGTCGGCGGCGGCACGGGCCACATAGGCGACCCTTCCGGGCGCACCGATATGCGCACGATGATGACAGACGAGGTCATAAACCACAACTGCGAGTGCTTTAAAAGGCAGATGGAGCGCTTTATAGACTTCGGCGAAGGCAAGGCAATAATGGTAAACAACGCCGATTGGCTGTTAAAGCTCAACTATGTAGACCTTTTGCGCGAGGTGGGCGCATGCTTTACGGTAAACAACATGCTGCGCGCCGAGTGCTACAAGCAGCGCATGGAAAAGGGGCTTTCCTTCCTTGAATTCAACTATATGATAATGCAGGCGTACGACTTCTGGTATCTCAATTCCCACTACGGCTGCAATATGCAGTTCGGCGGCGACGACCAGTGGAGCAACATGCTCGCCGGCACCGAACTCATCAGAAAGAAGAGCGGCAAAGACGCATACGCCATGACCATCACCCTGCTGCTCAACAGCGAGGGCAAAAAGATGGGCAAGACGGCAAAGGGCGCGGTGTGGCTGGACGAAAACAAGACCACCCCTTACGAATTCTATCAGTATTGGCGCAACGTAGACGACGCCGACGTCATGAAGTGCATAAAGATGCTCACCTTTATCCCGCTCGAAGAGATAAAGGACATGGAGCGGTGGGACGCGGGCCGCATCAACGAAAAGAAGGAGATACTTGCCTTTGAGCTCACCAAGCTCGTACACGGCGAAGAAAAGGCGCAAAAGGCAATGGCGCAGGCAAAGGCTGCGTTCGGCGGAGGCGGTGAACTGCCCGAAGTGGAGGTCTCCGTTGAAACGCCCACAATAATCCCCGTGCTCGTCGCGGCAAAACTGTGCTCGTCCAACGGCGAGGCGCGCAGGCTCATACAGCAGGGCGGCGTTTCCATAGGTGATGAAAAGGTGACTGACATAAATGCGCCCGTAAAGAGCGGCGACGTCATCCACAAAGGCAAAAAACAGCACATAAAGGTAATTTTTAAATAAATGGGATACATTTCCGTAAGCGGGGAGCTCTCCACCGAAAAGGTGATAGAGCGTTCCCGCTTTATCACAACGTCATGCCATGTGGAAAGCGAGGACGAGGCAAGGGGATTTATAGCGCGCATTTGCGGCAAGTATAAGGACGCTACGCACAATTGCTACGCATATATAGCCGATCCAACGGGCAACGCGCCCCGCTTTTCGGATGACGGCGAGCCCTCCGGCACGGCGGGCATGCCCATCCTGGACGTAATAAAAAACAAAAAACTGTTCTGTACCGCCGTGGTGGTCACGCGCTATTTCGGCGGCATAAAGCTGGGTGCGGGCGGGCTCGTGCGCGCGTATTCGGGCTGCGCGGCGGAAAATCTGGACGCCGCGGAAAAACTAAATTATCTCCCGTGCGAAGAGTACCGCTACACGGTGGGCTACGAAAGCGTAGATATATGCAGCCGCTTTTTTGAAAAAAACGACTGCGAGCTGAAAAATATCGAATATTCCGCCGAAGTATCCTTTACCGTCGCCGTAAAAAAGCAATTTGCCGAACAATTCAACGCGGCAATAACGGACAGGCTCAACGGCAGGGTAAGGGCGGAAAAGCTCCGCGAATTTGTTAGCGGCTTTAAAATGTAATATGCGTTCGGTAACGCCAAAGAGCGGCGGCTGCAAAAAGCAGCCGCCGCTCTCAATTATCCGATGTCAAAGTTATTTTATCTCCCTTATCCAGCCTTCGGGCGCCTCTATCGTGCCCATCTGTATGCCGGTGAGCGTGTCGTACAGCTTCTGCGTCACGGGGCCCATGCTGTCCATTCCGGAGGGGATGTCTATCTCCCTGCCGTGGTCGAATATCTTGCCCACGGGCGAAATGACAGCCGCTGTGCCGCACAGGCCGCATTCGGCAAAGTCCTTTACCTCGTCCAGCCTTACCTTGCGGTGTTCGACCTTCATTTTAAGGTAGTGTTCTGCGACGTAGCATATGGAGCGCCTCGTTATGGAAGGCAGTATGGAATCGGAGAGAGGCGTGACGAGTTTCCCGTCCTTTGTTATGAATATAAAGTTTGCGCCGCCCGTCTCTTCAACGTAAGTTCTCGTGCCGGGGTCAAGGTACATATTCTCTTCAAAGCCGTTGTTGTGCGCGTCCACGATAGCGTGCAGGCTCATCGCGTAATTGAGTCCCGCCTTGATGTGCCCCGTGCCCCTCGGCGCCGCCCTGTCAAAGTCGGAAACGCGTATCACGATGGGCTTTACGCCCTCTTTAAAGTAGGGGCCGACGGGGGTGACGAACATCCTGAATTGGTATTCCTTTGCAGGCTTTACCCCTATTACTTCGGAAGAGCCGAACATATACGGCCTTATATACAGCGTCGCGCCGCTGCCGTAAGGGGGGACGTAGTCGCGGTTTGCCGCAACAACTTTGTCCACCGCGTCCAAAAACCTCTCCTTGGGGAAGACGGGCATTTCCAGCCGCTTTGCGGAATTTTCCATCCTTTCCGCGTTCAGGTCGGGGCGGAACGTAACTATCCTTCCGTCGGCGGTGGTGTATGCCTTGAGCCCCTCAAAGCAGGTCTGCGCGTATTGCAGCACGCCCGCACATTCGGAGATGACCACTTTGTCATCTTCGGTCAGCTTGCCGCCGTCCCATTTGCCGTCCTTAAAGTCGCTCACATAGCGGTAGGGGGTCTTTATGTATCCGAAACCGAGATTGCTCCAATCAAGTTCTGCACTCATATCTGCACCTCTCTTGTGCCCGCACGCCTTGCGTGCGCAGGTAAAACGTTTGTTATAATTATACAACCGTGCCTGCGCATTGTCAATTGACGATTGACAATAAATTGCAATATGTGTTAAAATTACATCAGTAGTATGTGCGAGGTGGCAACCGTGGCAGAGATAACATCCATAGAGCCGCAAAAAAAGGATAAAAACAGGTGCAGCATATATATAGACGGCAGGTTTTACTGCGGCCTTACGCTGCAGGCGGCAATAAAGTACAGGCTCAAAGCCGGCATGCACGTGGAAAAGCCGTTTTTGGATGAGATCCAGCTGGAAACGGACAAAAACACCGCGCTCGACAGGGCGTTGACGCACATATCCGCCTCAATGAAGACGGAGAGGCAGATATCCGACTTTCTTGAAAAGAAGGGTTATACCCGCCCCGTATGCGAATACGTGCTCGAACGCATGCGCTATTACGGTTTTTTGGACGACTACGCCTATTGCAAGGCATATATAAACAGCGTGAGCGGCAGGGGCAAGCGCCTTATAGAGGCAGACCTTTTAAAGCGCGGGGCTTCGCGCACGGCGATAGAGCGGGCGCTTTCGGAATTTGAAGAGAGCGGCGAAGACGCCCGCGCCGTTGCGGAAAAGTATCTGCGCGGCAAAGAGCGCACGCGTGAAAATCTGTATAAGGCGGTAAAGTACCTTATGTCGCGCGGGTTCTCTTACGATACCGCCAGGTCGGCGGCGGACATATCCGAAGATGACTGACGGGAGGGGAAGATGTTAAAAGTTTATACGTCCGCGCAGATGCGCGCGGCGGACGGCTATACCATAAATACGCTTAAAATACCTTCCGCGCAGCTAATGCTGCGTGCGGGTACGGCGATTGCCGAAGAGGCGGAAAAGGCGGCGTCAAAGGGGGATGATATCCTCGTCGTCTGCGGCACGGGCAACAACGGCGGCGACGGGTACGTCTGCGCCCGCCTGCTCAAAGAGCGCGGCTACAATGTAAAAGTGTACGCGATGCAGGGCACCCTGTCCGATGACTGCAAGCGCGAAAAAGATAAATACAACGGCACATATGCCGCAACTATCGGGGGCGACGTCATAATAGACTGCCTGTTCGGCACAGGGCTCTCGCGGGAAGTGGGCGGCGCGTATGCGGATGTCATAGCCGCCATAAACGCGTGCGGGGCATACGTTATTTCCGCGGATATCCCCAGCGGGCTGTCGGGCGACGGCGGCAGGGCGCTCGGCTGCGCGGTGCGCGCGTGCAAGACAGTTGCCATAGGTGCGCCCAAGGCGGGATTTTTCCTCTCCGACGGATTTGACTTATGCGGCGATATCGTAACAAAAGATATAGGCATATGCCTTGATAAAAGCAGTTATATCGCAGTCTGCGAAGATGCCGACGTCGCGCGCTTTTTCCCCGCGCGTCCGCGCAATTCGCACAAGGGCACCTTCGGCACGGCTTGCCTCGTCTGCGGCAGCCCGCAGTACGTTGGTGCGGCGGTGCTCGCAGTCTCCGCCGCGCTCAGGTCGGGGTGCGGATACGTCAAGGCGGTCTGCGCGGAAGAGGTCAAAGCGGCGATCGTGCCCAATTATCCGCAGGCGGTGTTCTCCGCGCAGTGGGATCTGAATAGCGCCGCGATCGCGATAGGCATGGGGTGCGGCGCCTCCCGCAGGCTGTACGACGACATTGTTTACCTGCTCAAAAATTACAAGGGCACCCTTATAATCGACGCCGACGGCATCAACAGCCTCGCCGCCTGCGGGGCGGACGTGCTCGCGCAAAAGGGATGCGGCGTCATCCTTACCCCGCACGCAAAGGAATTTGCCCGCATCGCCGGCGCGGACGTGCACGATGTGCTGTCCGACCCCGTCGGGCATGCCGCGGAGTTTGCAAAAAGGTACGGCGTCACCGTCGTCTTAAAGGGCGCAGGCACCGTCATCTGCGACGGGGTGCGCACGGCGATAAACGCGCGCGGCTGTTCGGCTCTTGCAAAGGCGGGCAGCGGGGATATGCTTGCGGGGTTTATGTGCGGCACCGTGGCGCGCGGGCTCGCTCCGTTTGAAGGCGCCGTGTGCGCGGCGTATATAATGGGTGCCGCCGCGGAGCTTGCCGCCGCCGACGTCACCGAATACTGCGCCACGGCAGGCGACATCCTTAAAAACATACCGCGCGCAATAAAGGCGGTCAAAACGCCGTCCTATAAAAATGTATAAAAGCCCGCCCGCCTGTCAACAATAAAAGCGGGCGGTTACATATAATATATTAAAAGCTGCCTGAGCCATGCACAAGGGCGGCTCGCCGCCCGTTCAAGGCAAAAGAGGTAAAAGATGAACGTAAAGCGCGGTGAACTGTATTACGCCGACCTTTCCCCCGTGGTGGGCAGCGAACAGGGCGGGGTGCGTCCCGTACTAATTGTGCAGAACGACGTGGGCAACAAGTATTCCCCCACGATAATTGCGGCGGCGGTGACGAGCAAGATAAACAAGGCTAAGCTGCCCACGCATATAGAGCTGCCAAAGAGCACCTACGGGCTGGTCAAGGATTCCGTGATTTTGTTGGAGCAGATACGCACGCTGGATAAGCGCAGGCTCAAAGAGCGCATCGGCGAGCTCAATGAAAATACGATGCACAGGGTAGACAGGGCAATACTCATAAGTCTGGGGTTCGACCCGTCTGCAAACTAAAAAACGCCGCGGGGCACGTCGGTGCTCCGCGGCAGCTCTTTTAAATTTTAAAAATTGTTCTTTTTAAGTTCGGCTATGGCGTTCTTTAAAAAGTATTCGGCGGTGCTGTCGGGGCGCACGGCTTTAAGCGCGTCCTCAAATGCGAACCACTTTATCTCGTCTATCTCTTCGGCGTCTATCTCCGGTTCGCCGTTTTCCGCCATGGTGAGGAAGTTGAGCATGAGCACGTTCCTCGGTTCGTGATAGCGCGAGCTCATAAACTTATATTTTACCGTGTTTAACTTTGTCTCTTCCTTGAACTCGCGCGATACCGCCTTTTCTGCCGTTTCACCCTTCTTTACATACCCCGCGAACAGGATGTAGTCGCTCTGGTCTTTGTGCTTTGCAAGCAGTATCTTGTCCTTGCTCCTGTTGGTGACCACCATGCTCACCGCGGTGGCAAACTGGGGGAAGCGGAATTGGTTGCACTTTTTGCAGAAGGGCACGAGCCCCTCCCTGTGGTTGAACATAAGGGTGAGTTTTTCACCGCATTCCACGCAATACATTTTTACCTCCTTGACCCCGGGCGGTGCGCGTCTGTGCTTTTGTGTGGCGCCGTCCCCGCATATGCGGCGCTCTTTTTGTACGTACGCCGGGATATTCTTCTTTGTTTTATTTTATAACTATATACACTTATTATAAAACGATTTTTTTAATTTTTCAACATATTGACAGGATTTTTTTACAGGCTTGACATATTTTTTGCTATACTATATAATTAAGTGAGGGCGGCAACCGTTCGCGTGTGTTCCGGTCGGCGCCGCCGCGTTAAAATTACGTTAGGGGTCTTTAAATGAATTTGGAAAAAGCACAGCAGATATTGCGCGAACACGGACAGGAACAGCTCTTGCAGTACTACGGCGAGCTCGACGAAGGGCAAAAACAGAGCCTGCTTTCGCAGATAGAGTCCATAAATTTTTCCGTCTTCCATTCGCTGGATAAGGGCGGGGAGAGAAAGATAGGCAATTTAACGCCCGTTCCCGCCGTTACCGCCGCGGACGTGGAACATCGCCGCGAAGAGTATGAAGAGCTCGGCATAGCCGCGTTAAAGGCGGGAAAGGTGGCGGCGGTGCTGCTCGCCGGCGGCCAGGGTACGCGCCTCGGAAGCGACGATCCAAAGGGCATGTTCAACATAGGCATCACGCGCGAACTTTCTATATTCGAACAGCAGTTTGCAAACATTGCGGAAGTGACGGGGCGCTCGGGCGCATACTTTCATATCTTTATAATGACGAGCGACGTCAATAACGAAAAGACTGTCGCCTTCTTCAAACGCAAAAATTACTTCGGTTACCCGCAGGAAAAGGTGCATTTCTTTGTGCAGGAAATGGCCCCCGCGTGCGATCTTAACGGCAAGATATTGCTGGAAGACAAGGGCAGGATCGCAATGTCGCCCAACGGCAACGGCGGGTGGTATTCATCCCTTATAAAAAACGGCGACGGCGAGATACTTTCGCGCGAAGGCATAGAGTGGCTCAACGTATACAGCGTGGATAACGTGTTGCAGCGCATATGCGACCCCGTATTCATAGGCGCCACGTTAAAAAGCGGCTGCAACTGCTCCGCCAAGGTGGTAAAAAAAGTTTCGCCCGATGAAAAGGTGGGCGTGCTCTGCATGGAGGACGGCAAGCCCGCGATAGTGGAGTATTACGAAATGCCGGCGGAAATAGCTTCCATAAGGCGGCCGGACGGCGAACTCAAATTTGCCTACGGTGTCACGCTCAACTATCTTTTCAAGGTCGAGCTTTTAAATAAGACGATAGATAAAAAACTGCCCGTCCACCTGTCTTTAAAAAAGGTTCCATTCATAAAGGACGGCATAAAGGTAAAGCCGGAACAGCCCAACGGCTATAAGTTTGAATATCTTGTTCTTGACATGATAAAACTTATGGAAAACTGCCTCGCGGTAGAGGTGGTGCGCGAAAGGGAGTTCGCCCCCGTAAAAAACCGCACCGGGGTAGACAGCGTGGATACCGCGCGCGCCCTGCTCGTAAAAAACGGCGTAAAACTGTGACCTCTTTGACCCAAGCCGTCATGACGGGCTTAATATAAAGGAAATATATATGACAAGACGTATAAAAAGCATAATTGCGATCGCCGCCGCATGCGCCGCCGCGATCGCCTGCACATTTATCTCCGCATGCACTTCACGCAACGGGCGCGACGGCAAGGATATGGATTTTTACGACGTGTTCGAAGCGGTCAATGCCGAACGTGAAGCGGCGGGGGAAGAGCCCTATACCGTCAGCCAATTCGTAAAGGAATACTTCGGCTATATCTCGGAAGAAGCCGAACAGGCTATAACGGAAAAGGCGGTAATGAACCGCTCGCTGCTCAGCGCCGTGACAGTCATAACGGAGTCGAAATCGGGCTCTGTGTTCAACGCCAAATACAGCATGGCGGCGGGTGCCGGCGTGATAGTCGACATGGACGATGAGGGCAACGCCTATATCGTCACCAACGCGCACGTCGTGTACAATTCCGATCTTAAACAGTACAGTTCGACCATATATGCCTATCTGTACGGCAGCGACGTGGCGGGGACGGACTATATCGTAACCAACAGCGGAATACAGAATGTCAACGGCATACCTTCTTCGGATATAAGCATAGCCGGCGTCTCTTTGACGTATGACCTTGCCGTGCTCAAAGTCAGCGGCTCCGAAGTGCTTGAAAGGAGCAATGCGGTCAAGGCTAAGTTTGCACAGGACGAAGTCTTTGCCGTGGGCGAGCGCGTGTACGCCGTGGGCAACCCGCTGTGGGAGGGGCTGTCCGTCTCCACGGGCATCATAAGCCGCGATTCGGAGGTCATCTCGCTTGAACTGTCGGATGCCGACTACAGGGTGATGCGCACGGACGCCGCCATAAACAGCGGCAATTCGGGCGGCGGGCTGTTCAATATGGACGGCGAGATAGTCGCCATAGTCAATTCGGGCGCAACGACCGATACCGAAGGCAACGACGTGGACAACATGAGCTATGCCCTTCCTTCGAGCTATGCGAGAAGGATAGTGCAGTCCATGATAGACCGCTACGAACAGACGGGCAAAGTGTCTTACAGTGTATCCAAGGCGCAGCTCGGCGTGAGCTGCACGGTCGCCGATTCATATGCCGAATACGACGGCGAAAGCGGCGAAACGCTTATAAAGCAGAGCATGGAGGTCTATTCCGTGAGCGGCGCGGCGTCAGGAGTGCTCAGGCAGGGCGACATCCTCAAGGGCTTTTCCGTCGGCGTGGCGCAGTCCCCGATAAAGGACGGCGCGTACGAACAGCGCAAATCGGAATTTACCGTGCCGGAGGATGAGTCCTATTCGGTGGCGCGGCACTACTTTACCGTGCCCGTCACGCGCGACTATATCGTTAGCGACGCGATGTTTTCCGTCCGCACGGGCGATACGGTGGAGCTGGAGATCGAACGCGGCGGCAAAACTTATTACGCGTATATAACGTATTCGGACAATTCGTATTTTAAAACATTCGGCTGATCTTTGCAGACCTGCCCCATTTTAAATGATGATAAAATTGCGGCCTCCGCTGCGCTTTAAAAGCGTGGCGGAGGCCGTTTGATGTTCGGTATTTGCCGCATATATGCGGGGCAATCGTATTTTTACAGCTTGTACGGCGTGACCTGGTATACGTAATAATTTAGCCAGTTTATGTAAAACAGGTTGGCGGTGGAAGTCCAGTTCATCTTTGCCGCCGTACGCGAACCGTCGGTAAAATAATTGACGGGCGGGTCTATCTGCAGTCCCTTTTCAAGGTCGCGCTCATACTCCTTTTTAAGCGTGTCGCGGTCATACTCCATATGCCCCATCACAAACACCCGCTTGTTGTCCGTGCTCTTTATTATGGATGCGCCCGCGCGCGAGGAATACGCGAGTATCTCAAGCTCCTTTATGTGTTTTATGTCCTTTGCGTAGACCGCGGTGTGGCGGGAATGCGGCATGTGGAACACGTCGGAAATGCCCCTCATCAGCGGTTCGGGGTGCGCCGTCTGCACGCGCCTGTGCGCGAATATCCCAAAGCACTTGCGCTTTAACGGGTGCTTTTTTATTCCGTAAAAATAGTGCAGCGCAGCCTGGGCGCCCCAGCAAATGAACAGGGTGGAAGTCACGTGGCTGTCCGTCCAGTCGAGTATCTCTTTAAGTTCCTCCCAGTACGCGACCTGTTCAAACTGCATGTTTTCCACGGGCGCTCCCGTGACTATCATGCCGTCAAAGCGCTTGTCCTTTATGTCTTCAAAATTTTTATAGAACCTTTCAAGGTGTTCCTCCGCAACATGCGTGCCGCGGTATGTCGCCGTCTTTATAAGCGTTATGTTGACCTGCAGCGGGCTGTTGGAGAGCAGCCTCATAAACTGCGTCTCCGTCGTCTCTTTGGTGGGCATTAGGTTTAAAATGGCTATCTCTATCGGGCGTATCTCTTGCGAGTGCGCCCTCTGTTTGTCCATTACAAAGCACCGTTCGCCGGTCAGTATCTTGAATGCGGGGATATCCCTGTCTATAACGATGGGCATTTTTTAGTTACCTTTCAGCTGTAATTTTTAAGTTCGCGCTCCATTTCCCTCTTTTTGTCCCTTTCGGCTATGGAGCGTTTTTTGTCGTAGTTCTGTTTGCCGCGGCAGAGCGCTATCTCCGCCTTTACGAGCCCCTGCGAAAAGTAGAGGGAGAGGGGCACTACGGTCATTCCCTTGGCGTTTACCTTGCCGGCTATCTTTGCTATTTCGCCCTTGTGCAAAAGCAGTTTCCTGTCGCGCTTGGAATCGTGCGAATTGAACGCGCCCGCCTTGTCGTATACGGCGATGTGCATGTTCTTGATGTATATCTCGCCGCCGGAAAGGTAGCAAAAGCTGTCTTTAAGGTTGCAGTTGCCCTGCCTTAAAGATTTTACTTCCGCCCCTTCGAGCACTATTCCCGCTTCGTACTTGTCCTCTATAAAATATTCGTAAGAAGCCTGTCTGTTTACTGTTATCGTCTTTTTCATATTTGGTCTATTATATCACACATTTGCCGTCTGTGCCACGTATTTTTTACTTTTTTCTGCGCCCGCGCCCGTTTTTGTGCATTCGGTCGGCAGTCTTGCCCGTGCGTTTGCCGCCGCCCTGCCCTCTATCGCGGCGTCCGGGCTTTTCACGGCGTTCATAAGGTTCCCTCGAGTGCCCGCCGTCCGGCACGTCCGCAAGCGAAAATTCCGTCCGCATGTTGCCCCAGTCGCAGCCGTCCACGCGTATTCTTATCCTGTCGCCGAGGCGGAAGGTGCGTTCGCCCTTTAAAGTGAACTTGTCCTCTATATATTCGTAGCTGCCGCCCGGCAGTTTTTCTATGCGTATTAGTCCCTCTATGGTGTTGTCAAGCTCGGCAAACACGCCGAACGCCGTCACGCCGGAAACCGTCGCGTCGTATTCCTCGCCTATGCGGTCGCTCATGTACACGATCTTGTAAAGGCTGTCCACGTCGCGTTCGGCGCTGTCGGCGTTCCTTTCGCAAAGCGAACAGTGTGCTGCCTCTTCCGCGGCGACGGCGGCATACTTTGCCCGCATCTTTTTTTCTTCGCCGCGCAGCACGCCCTTTATTATCCTGTGTATGAACAGGTCGGGGTAGCGGCGTATGGGGGACGTGAAGTGGCAGTAGCATTCGCTCGCTATGCCAAAGTGCCCCAGGTTGCGTTCAAAATAGCGTGCCTTCTGCATAGTGCGCAGCATGACCTTGTTCACGGCGTCCTCGCACGGCTTGCCGGCGACGCCCTTTAAAATTGCCCGGAACTGTGAAGGCTGCGGGTCGTCCGCGTCTATTTTGCCGCCTATGCCGATGTCGGAAAGGAAGGAAAGGAAGTTTTCCACCCTCTCGGCAAGCGGCGGCTCGTGTACGCGGAACATAAACGGCACGTCCCTCTTTTGCATCTCTTCGGCAACGGCTTCATTGGCGCATATCATAAACTGTTCTATCATCTTTTCGGATATGGTGCGCTCGTAGTCGGGTATGACTATCTCTCCGCGCTCGTCGATGTATATGTGCGCCTCTTTTACGCTTAGGTCTATGTTGCCCAGCCTGTCGCGCCGGGCGGAAAGGATTTGGCACAGCTCATTCATATCGGCGCACATGCCTATAAGATCGGGATATTTTTCCCTCATCTTTTCATCGCCTTCGCAAAGTGCCGTGATCTCTTTGTACGTCGTTCGGTGCCTGCTCTTAATTATGCTTTCGCATATTTCGCAGTTCAGCCTTTCGCCCTCGGGCGAAATTTTCATGATGCAGCTCAGCGCGTAGCGCTCTTCGCCCTCGTTCAGGCTGCATATCCCGTTGGAAAGCGCCTTTGGCAGCATCGGCAGCACGCGGTCGGGGAAGTACACGCTCGTGCCGCGGCGGTATGCCTCTTTGTCCAGCGCGGTTCCTCGCTTTACATACCTTCCGACGTCTGCGATGTGCACGCCGAGCAAAAAGTTTTCGCCCTCTCTTATTAGGGAGATCGCGTCGTCTATGTCGCGGGTGTCGTCGCCGTCTATCGTTATCGTCAGCTCGCCGCGCAGGTCGCGCCTGCCTTCGGGGCATATTTTGTCGCGGGCGGCATGTTCGGCTTCGCGCACGGCTTCGTCGGGGAACTGTTCGTAGAGCCCGTAATTTCTTATAATTGAAAGTTCTTCGGCAAAAAAGTCGCCCGCCCTGCCAAGTATCTCCGTGACTTTGCCGTTGGGCGCCTTGCCGCGGGGGTACGCCGTGATCATGCACACGACCTTGTCGCCGTCCTTTGCCCCTGCGGCGAGCGAGGCGGGCACGAATATGCGCGGAGCAAACTTTGCCGAATCGGGTATGACGTAGCAGGCTCCGCCCGCACGTTCAAAAGTCCCCGCAACGCAGGTGCGCCCGCGTTCGATTATCTTTATGACTTCGGCTTCGTCTTCGGTACCCCTGATTTTTACGGCGAGCACCCTGTCGCCGTCAAGCGCCCCGTGCAGCGAATGTTTGGGCAGGAACAGGTCTTTCATGTCGCCCGTCTTGCCGTCCGGCACAAGAAAGGCAAAGCCGCGCTCGTTTGCGCTGATGGTGCCCGTCACCGCGCCCGCCTGGGCGGGAGTGGAGTAGGCGCCCCTTCCGTCCTTTAAAAGGGCGCCTTCCCTTTCGAGTATGTCAAGCACCGCCCTGCCCTGTTTTCTTTCGCCCTGCTTTATTTTAAGCGCGTCGAATATCTGTTTTTCCGTTTTGAATGCAAGTTTTCCGCTTTCAAAAAGCTGTAATATCTTCTCTTTTACGTTCATATCTTTCAAATGGCACCCGGTGCCGCAAGTATTTTCGGTAAAATAAAGGCGGCTTATAATAAAGCCGCCTTTGTGTTCTATGTTGTTTAAAGCATAACCTGTACTATATATACGACGATGGCAAGCACGCCGAGTACTATAAGCGTGATCCATGCCCATTTTTTAAGTTTGCTTTCAATGCTGCGGCCCTTGTTCTTGCCGAAGAAGGTCTCGCTCGTGGCGGTTATGCCCTGGATGCCGTCCGAATTGCTCTTCTGGAAGAGTACCACAAGGATGGCTACAAGAGCGGCAACGAACATAAGTGCCATAAAAAGCAGCGTGAACGTTATATAAATTGTATATTGTGCATCCGTCATTCCCGCGGGTGCCAGAAGTGCAGTGAGCATTTTTTACCTCTTAATCTTTAATCAAGCGTATAAAATTATAACATAAAGTGCGCGTACATACAAACAAAAAATGCCGTTTTAAATAAATTTTTTGCTCTATTTTAAATATTTTGCCCCAAGCCGCGCGTATAGAGCCCTATCGCCACGCCGTCCGCCGCCTTTTTGGCAGTTTGACCCTGAACCTTGTAACTTCGCGCCTTATCCTCTGCCGCGGCAAAGGGGGAGCCAACAGCCTTCTGTCCCCGGCAAGGTTTATAACAAGTATGCCGCCGCACACAAGCACGAGCGCTATAAGGGTGGTGTAGTGCAGCAGTTGCGTCGTTTCCGAAAGTATCAGCGCGGAAAAGAGTGCGCCGAACAGCGGGTTGGTGCTCTTGAATACCGCCACAAGCGACACGGGGTTGTATTTAAGCAGGTACCCCTGCAGCGTGAACGCGCAGGCGGAAAGGAAGGCGAGGTATAACAGCATCGCGTAGCTTGCGCCCGACTGCGGCGCTATCCTCCCGCCCGTCAAGGCGCCCGTCGCTATCAGCAGCACGCCGCCGCAAAAGAACTGCCAGCCGCACAGCGTGGTGGTGTTCTCCCTGCGGGAAAATATTTTTACGAATCCCGCCGCCATCGCCGCGGATAGCCCGCTCATTATTATCAGTCCCTCTCCCGCAAACGTAAATTTAAAGTCGAGCCCCTCTACGTTCATTATCAGCACGCCGCCGAATCCGAGTATGCACCCCGCAAGTTTTATTGCCGTGAACCTCTCCGTGCGGAACACAAAGCACGCGGCTATTATGGTAAAGAACACGCCCAGCCCGTTCAGTACGGAACTCTTTACGCCCGAAAGGTGCGCGAGCCCTATATAAAAGCAGGTGTACTGCAGCGCCGTCTGAAAGAGCGCCACAACGAGCACGCGCCATATGTTTTCCCTTTTCGGCAGCAGCAGCCTTTTTTGCGTAAGGCTGCCGAACAGCAGTACAAGCGCTCCCGCAAGCGTGAACCTTATCCCCGCAAAGAGTATCAGCGAGGGGTAGGAGGAGGTGTCCACGCCGAACAGCGTGTAGCCGAGCTTGACGCAGGGGAAGGCGCTGCCCCAAAGCATGCAGCACAGCAGCGCGCCCGCGACTACGATATATTTTTTAGAAAAGAAATTTTCCGCTTCAAACTTTTTCATTGACGTATTTGCGCATGCGCGCGCCCGTGTTTTTCGTAATGATTATATGCTCTCGCCCCGCGTTTTGCAAACGTTTTTGCGCCGTATGCCTTTTTTAATATAAAACAAAACGGCGCACTTTTTATAATTGCCCCGCATATATGCCGCAACTAATTAAAATTTTCGCCGCGGCGGAAAAATTTTTCCGCCGCGGCGCGTAAAAAAATCAGTCGTCGCACAGTCCCAATAAGTAGTCGGCGCTTTCCTTAAAATACTTTGCAAGCGCTATTATCGCGGATGCCGTCGGCTCGGATTTGCCGAGCTCCCACCTCGCTATAGACGGCTGGCTGAGCCCCGTTGCCCTGCTCAGCTCCATCTGGCTTATGTTGTGTTCCGTCCTGAGTTCCCTCAGTCTTTCCCCTATGTTCATACACAACATATTAGCAGAGACAAGTCATTTCAGACCTGACAAATCAAAAATGACTTGATATAATTTTTTTAATAATGTATATATTTGCGCAAAAGCGCGTATAATCGACCGTAAAAATCAAAGCGCGTTCAAATTGCATTCAAAGGCTTGACAAGCCGTTTTGCGGTCATTATAATAATTATCATTATTTTTGCTTTAAAGTTTACACGTGCAATAATCATAAAGCTGCGGCGGAAGGTTTTCCGCCGCAGCTTTATTACGATGTTGTAAATTTTGTCGCCGTAATGCCTTAGTTTTACTTTACGATAAGGCTCTTGCCCGTCATCTCTTCGGGGACGGGCACGCCCATCACGGTGAGAAGGGTGGGGGCAACGTCTGCAAGTATGCCGTCGTCCCTCAGTTTTGCGCCCTTGTATTCGTCGGATACGAGCACTACGGGCACGCGGTTGGTGGTGTGTGCCGTAAAGGGGCTGCCGTCTTCCGCCAGCATCTTGTCGGCATTGCCGTGGTCGGCGGTAAGTATCGCCGAACCGCCCATGGCAAGTATCTTGTCGAGCACGCGCTTTACGCATTCGTCCACCACGTGCACCGCCTTGACCGCGGCGGGTATCACTCCCGTGTGGCCAACCATGTCGCAGTTGGCAAAATTGAGTATTACCACGTCAAAGTCGCCGCTGTCAAGCTCCTCTATCACCTTGTCGGTCACAAGGTAGGCGCTCATTTCCGGCTGAAGGTCATAGGTCGCAACCTTGGGCGAGGGGATAAGGTCGCGCACTTCGCCTGCGTTAGGCTTTTCAACGCCGCCGTTAAAGAAGAACGTTACGTGCGCGTACTTCTCCGTCTCGGCGATCCTGAGCTGCTTTTTGCCGAGCGAGGCGATGTATTCGCCCAAAGTATTCTTTATGTGCTTTTCGGGGAATGCGATTTCTATGCCTTCGAACTGTGCGTCGTATACGGTGAAGCATACGTACACGGTGTCAAGGAAGCCGGTCTTTCTTTCAAACGCGTTGCCCTTGGGCACAACAAACTGCTTCTGCGAAACTGCGCGGGTGATCTCCCTTGCGCGGTCGGGGCGGAAGTTGAAGAATATTACGCTGTCGCCCTTTTCCAAAAGCCCCACGGGCTTGCCGTTTTCGTACACTTTGGTGGGCTTTATGAATTCGTCGGTGGTGCCCTCTTTGTAGCTCTCTTCAAGCGCGTCCGCGGCGTTTTCGCACGCTATGCCCTCGCCCAAAGTGAGCATGTCGTATGCCTTTTCAATGCGGTCCCAGTTGTTGTCGCGGTCCATCGCGTAGTATCTGCCGCATACGGAAGCTATCTTGCCGCAGCCTATCTTGTCTATCTCTGCCTGCAATTGGCGCACGTATCCCGCGCCGGAGGTGGGGGATACGTCCCTGCCGTCGGTAAAGCAGTGTACGTAAACATCTTTTACGCCCTCCCTTTTTGCCATCTTCAAAAGGGCGTAAAGGTGGGTTATGTGGCTGTGCACGCCGCCGTCGGAGAGCAGCCCGTAAAGGTGCAGCTTTTTGCCGTTTTTGGCGTTGTTCATCGCCTTTAAAAGGGCGGGGTTTTCAAAAAAGTCGCCGTCCTCTATGGATTTGGTTATCCTGGTAAGATCCTGGTAGACTATCCTGCCGGCGCCCATGTTGAGGTGCCCGACTTCGCTGTTGCCCATCTGGCCGTCGGGCAGCCCTACCGAAAGCCCGCTCGCGCCCAGGGTGGAGGAGGGGTATTCCTTTATCAGTTGGTTGACGTTCTTGCTGCCGTCTATGGATATGGCGTTGCCGGGGCCTGCGGGCGCAAGTCCGTAGCCGTCCATGATTATTATAGCGTAAGGTTTTTTTGCCATAAGTTCCGTTCCTTAAAAAATTTTTCGCTGGCTCTATATAAGCGAGTGCGCGCCGCTCCGCTCAAAACGGCGCGGCGCGCTTTATCAAAGATCACTTGTTGTAGTTGACTATCGTTGCAAAGTCGAGCTTTAAAGAAGCTCCGCCTATAAGGCCGCCGTCTATGTCGGGCTGAGCCATAAGCCCCTTGCAGTTGCCGGCGTTCATGGAGCCGCCGTACTGTATTATCACCTTTTCCGCGCACTTGGGGCAGAAGAGCTCGCCTATCTTTTTGCGGATGAAGGCTATCGTCTCCTGCGCCTGTTCGTCGGTCGCCGTCCTGCCCGTGCCTATCGCCCATACGGGTTCGTAAGCAATAACTACCTTGGTGACGTCCTCAACGCCCGCAAGGTCGGTCTCAAGCTGGGCGGAAAGCACCTTTTCCGTTATGCCGCCTTCGCGCTCTGTAAGCGTCTCGCCTATGCACATTATGGGCGTCATGCCCGCAGCGAGCACGGCCTTGGTGCGCTTGTTTACCGTCTCGTCCGTCTCGCCGAAGTACTGCCTTCTTTCGCTGTGGCCTATTATCACGTATTCAACGCCGTACTCTTTAAGCATATCGGCGTCTATTTCGCCGGTGTATGCGCCCTTGGGCTCCCAGTGCATGTTCTGCGCGCCTATCTTTATGTTGCTGCCCTTGGCGGCTTCGGTCATCGCGGGGATGAGTATTGCGGGCACGCACAGCGCCACGTCGCAGTCGGCGTCTTTTACAAGGGGTTTGAGCTCGCCTATGAGCTTTGCGCCGCTCTCCGCGGTCATGTTCATCTTCCAGTTTCCTGCTATAAAGGGTTTCCTGTTCATTTATTTCTCCTTTCATCGGGCGCGCCGTGCGCGCCGTTGTCACTCCGTTTGCGGCGGCAGGAGCCTGCCGCCGCAAAAGATCGCGTTGTTTTTCAGTTCTTGTCGTTGAGGCAGTCGATGCCGGGAAGCACTTTGCCTTCAAAGAGTTCAAGCGAAGCGCCGCCGCCGGTAGAGATGTGCGTCACCTTGTCTGCAAAGCCGAGCTGCTGTATAGCCGCGGCGCTGTCGCCGCCGCCGATGATGGTGGTGCACTTGCCGTATACGTCCGCAAGCGCCTGTGCCACCGCTATGGTGCCCTTTGCAAGGGTGGGGTTCTCAAATACGCCCATGGGGCCGTTCCATATAACGGACTTTGCGGAATGTACTTTGTCTGCGTACAGTTTCCTCGTCTTTTCGCCGATGTCCATGCCCATCTTGTTTGCGGGGATCTTGTCGGAATCCACGGTGGTCACCTCTATGGGTGCGTCTATGGGATCGGGGAATGCGTCGCATACGACGGTGTCTATGGGGAGGAGCAGTTCCTTGTCGCTCTTTTCCGCCTTTTCCATCATCTGCTTGCAGTAGTCTATCTTCTCTTCGTCCAAAAGCGAAGTGCCCACTTCGTAGCCCTTTGCTTTGAGGAAGGTGTACGCCATGCCGCCGCCTATTATAAGCGTGTCGCACTTTTCAAGCAGGTTGTTTATAACGTTGAGCTTGTCGGCAACTTTTGCGCCGCCGAGTATGGCAACGAAGGGGCGGACGGGGTGTTCGAGCGTGTCTGCCATTACGGTGAGTTCCTTTTCTATAAGGAAGCCGCATACTGCGGTCTTTATTATGCCGTACTGAACTATGCCTGCGGTGGAAGCGTGTGCGCGGTGGGCGGTGCCGAACGCGTCGTTCACGTAGATCTCTGCGTCATACGCAAGTTCTTTGCAGAATGCCTCGTCGTTCTTTTCCTCTTCCCAATGGAAGCGCAGGTTTTCCAAAAGCACGGCTTCGCCGTCCTTGAGGGCGTCGCGCTTTGCCTTTGCGTCGGGGCCTATCACGTCCTTTGCAAACGTCACCTTGCCGCCGAGCAGCTCGTTGAGCCTTGCGGCGACGGGTGCGAGCGTGAGCTTTGCGGGCTCTTCCTTGCGTGCCTTGGCCTCTATGGCTTCGGCAGTCGTTTCGCCTGCGTCTACCTTCTTTTTATCCTTTTTGTTGAGTTTGAACTCTGCGGAGAATATGGAGTGGGGTTTGCCGAGGTGGGAGCAGAGCGTGACCTTTGCGCCCTTTTCAAGCAGATACTTTATCGTGGGGAGCGCGCCCTGTATCCTGTTTTCGTCGGTTATCTTGCCGTCCTTCATGGGAACGTTGAAGTCGCAGCGGACAAGTACTTTTTTGCCTTTGAGATCCTTGAGGTCTTTTACAGACATTTTGTTCATAAGAAACAATTCTCCTTGAATCAATATTTTTTTATCGACTTCAATTATAAATAATTGCCGCGCGAAAGTCAACTGCGTAAAGGCAATATCAAAATAATCTTTTGTCTTCCGCGCGCGCAAAAGGCGGGACTTGCCTCGGGGCAAAAGATTTTTTTACAATATCGTCAATTTAATTGAATTAAAAGGATTTGTATGGTATAATATTTCAAAAGTATATGCTTGGCACGGGAGACAGAGCAGAATGAAGATATGTGTCGCGGGGCTGGGGCTCATAGGCGGGTCGCTGTGCATGGCGCTCCGCCGCGCGGGATATTCCCCGGACGGTTGGAACCGTTCGCCCGCTCCGGTAGAATATGCGCTCAAAAATGGCATCATAGCTGCCGCCGCCGCAAGGTTTGAAGGGTACGACGTGGTCTTTGTCGCCCTTCCGCCGCGCGCGACGGTGGATTTTATAAATGCTCATTCTTTCGGCGACGGGGCTGTCGTGGCAGACATCTGCGGCGTAAAGGGGTATATAGAGAGGGAGGTCTATTCCCGCCCCCGCAACTTCCGCTATGTGGGCACGCATCCAATGGCGGGTAAGGAGGTCTCCTCCGTCTACAACGCCTGCGCGGAGCTGTTCGACGGGGCGAACATGGTGATAACTTCCTGCAAGGGCACCGATCCCGCCGCAAAGGACATGCTCGTCGGCCTTGCGCGGCAGATGGGGTTCGGCAGGGTGGTCGAATGTTCCGCCGAAGTGCACGATAAAAAGATATCCTACACATCGCAGCTGGCGCACATAGTGTCCAATGCATATGTCAGGGATGATGAAATGGACTGCTGCTCGGGCTTTACCGGGGGCAGCTTTCAGGACATGACAAGGATAGCCGGCGTGGAAGAGGGTGTGTGGGCGGAACTCTATACGCTCAACAGGGAAAACCTCTCGGAGCGTATAACCAACCTGTGCGCCAACCTTGAAAAAATAAAGCGCGCTCTTTTGAGCGGAGAGGACGAGCTCCGCGCCGTCTTAAAAGAGGGGCGCGAGCGCTTTACCGCCCCTGCCGAAGGCAATCCGGGCGGGCGGATAGAGATAACGGAGTTCAACGGGCGCGGCAGTTGAGTGCCCGCCGCCGCGGAAGATATATGAAGGTAAAGGTAGACATCTCTTCCGTTGCGGGAGGGCAACAATTCCACAGCGTGTCCGTCGGCGAACTTTCCATAGGGGAGGACGATTTTTCCGTCCGCTATTTCATCGAAGGGGACGAATGCCTGCTTGAAGTGCGCGGCGGCACCGTCACGCAGAGGAGGAGCGGTTCGCTCACGTTCGTCATGCAGTTCAAAGAGGGCGCCTCTACCGAATGCGTGCTGTCGGAAGGCGGGCAAAAGTTCGCCTTTCCCGTCTTTACGCAGGTGCTCGGCGTGAGCCTCACGGACGAAGGCTGCACCGTTTCGCTGCGCTATCTGCAGGGCGGGTCCGAACAGACCGAACTCGTCTTTACGGCGAGCGCCTTCGGTAAAAAAAATTTATATTAAAAAAAGCGGCCGATGCGGCCGACGATTTATTTTGTTTGTTTTGTTCAGGAGTAAAATTCAGGTTATATGAAGATCAGGTATTTAGGACATTCCAGCTTCCAGTTGATAGAAAGTACGGGGACTACCATCGTAACAGACCCTTATTCGGATAAATTGGGTTGCGCTATGCCCGGGGTCACCGCCGACGCCGTGACCGTTTCGCACCGCCATTACGACCATGACGCCGTTGAAAAGGTGGGCGGTTCGCCCGTCGTGATAGACAAGGAGGGCAGCTACGACCTGCCCGGGGTGGAGATAAATTCCATCAAGAGCTATCACGATAACGAAGAGGGCAGGCTGCGCGGAGAAAACATAATTTTCAAATTCAGCATGGACGGCATAGAGGTCTGCCACCTCGGCGACATAGGCGAAGAGTGCTCTACCGAACTTATAGAGGCGCTCCTTCCCGTAGATGTCCTTCTTATTCCGGTTGGCGGCGAATATACTATAGATGCGGAGCAGGCAAAGGAGTATGTGGACAGGATAATGCCAGACATTGTCATCCCCATGCACTACCGCGAAAAGGGCAAAAGGCTGGACGTGGATAAAGTCGACGCCTTTACCGACCTGTTTGACGAAGAGGAAGTCGACCCGGAGGGAGGCAGCGAAATAGATATTTCGCGCGAAGACCTCGGCGGCGACAGCACCAAAATAATTGTTATGGAGAGAGTTGAGGATTGATATTGGGCGAGATATTGCAAAAACTCAGAACTGAGCTTGAAAAACGCAGCATTTACGACCTGAGGCAGATAGGCAGGGCCGTAGGCGTAAGGCGTCCGGCGGACATGAACAAGGCGCCGCTCATAGACAGCATAATGGAGATCGCCGAAGGCAAGGCCGAACCGGCTCCGCGCACTACAAAGGGCGCGCCCCCCAAGTCCGACGTGTACGATAAGGACATCGTTGACCTCGCCGAAAGGTGCAGGGAGATGTCGCTGCGCGGCGAAGAGAAAGAGGCGGAGGAGGAGCCTCGCCCGGCGGAAGAGCGCGCGCAGTTCGGCGTGGAGGGCAATTATCAGTATTCCGAAGATGAAAACGTATATACGGGCATACTTGAATTTACCGAAAAGTTCTGGTTTCTGCGTACCCGCAATTATGAGATAACTTCCGGCGGAGACGTGTTCGTGCACAGCTCGTTCGTGTCCCGCTTCCGCCTGCGCGAAGGCGATGAAATAACATGCAAAGCAAGGCGCCGCAAAGAGGGCGAATGCCCGGGTGCCACATATATAATAAGCGTAAACGGCGTGCGCCCGGACAGGCTGAACCCGCGCGCCGTTTTCGAACGGCTCACGCCCTGCTATCCCGACGAGCGCTTCACGCTGGAAAGGGAGGGCTGCGGCCTTACGGAGAGGGTAATAGACCTGTTTTCCCCCGTCGGCAAGGGGCAACGCGCCCTTATAGTCTCCCCGCCCAAAGCGGGCAAGACGACGATGCTCAAAAGCATTGCGTGCTCGGTGTGCGAAAACCGCCCCGAGGCGGACGTCATCGTCCTTCTGATAGACGAGCGCCCCGAAGAGGTGACCGACATAAGGCGCACGGTGAGCAAGGCGTCCGTGGTGTATTCCACGTTCGATAAGGGCGAATACCACCACATACACGCGGCGATGCTCGCGCTCGAACACGCCAAGCGCCTCGTGGAGGCGGGCAGGGACGTCGTCCTGCTCATGGACAGCATCACAAGGCTTACGCGCGCGTTCAACGCCGTGACAAACTCCGGCAGGATGCTGTCGGGCGGGCTGGATCCCCAGGCGCTTACCGAACCGCGCAAGTTCTTCGGCGCCGCGCGCAATACGGAGGACGGCGGCTCCCTCACGATAATCGCGACCGCGCTCATAGATACCGGCAGCAAGCTGGACGACGTAATATACGAAGAGTTCAAGTCCGCCGGCAATATGGAGATAGTTTTATCCCGCGAGCTCGCCGAACGGCGCGTCTTCCCCGCGATAGACATAAAGGCGTCCGGCGCGCGCAAAGAAGAGTTGCTTCTCTCCGCTGCGGAACTCAACGCGTCCTGCAAGTTCCGCCAGCTTTTGGGCAGGCAGGTAACTACGGAAAACCTGTATGCCATGATATCCAAGACCAAAAACAACCTTGAGCTGTGCGAACGCGCAGACGAGTGGCTGAGAATTTATAAAAATGGCTGAAAAAAATTCATTCACCGATAAGGTAAAGATAACTATCAAGTCGGGCGACGGCGGCGACGGCATGAATTCCTTCAAGTCGTATAAGGGCAAGCCCGCGTGCGGCCCCGACGGCGGCGACGGCGGCAAGGGCGGCGACGTATATATCGTTGCGGAC
>CALVPV010000004.1 GCA_944353935.1 uncultured Clostridia bacterium
TCGTTATAAAAAAATCGCCCTCCATAATTTGGCAACGGGTTAAGCATATGTTATAATCTAATGCGTAAATAAAAAAAGCGCCGCGCGCGTAAAGGAGTATTTTTATGAAATACGTAGAGAGAGTTTTAAACGAACTTAAAGCGCACAATCCCAACGAACCTGAATTTCATCAGGCTGCGACGGAGATCCTCACCACGCTCGAACCGGTAGTGGAAAAACACCCCGAATACGAAAAGGCGGGCCTTCTTGAAAGGTTTGTAGAGCCTGAAAGGGTGATCCTGTTCCGCGTTCCCTGGGTGGACGACAACGGCAAAGTACACGTAAACAAGGGTTACAGGGTGCAGTTCAACAGCGCGATCGGCCCCTACAAGGGCGGTCTTCGCTTCCATCCTTCTGTAAACCTTTCAATAATCAAGTTCCTCGGCCTTGAGCAGATATTAAAGAACAGCCTCACAGGCCTTCCCATCGGCGGCGGCAAGGGCGGCTCCGACTTTGACCCCAAGGGCAAGTCCGACAGGGAGATCATGGCATTCTGCCAGAGCTTTATGACCGAACTCTATCGCCACATCGGGCCCGATACCGACGTTCCCGCAGGCGATATCGGCGTAGGCGGAAGGGAGATAGGTTTCCTTTTCGGCCAGTATAAAAGGATCAGGGACGAACATGTCGGCGTGCTCACCGGCAGGGGGCTCACCTACGGCGGCAGCCTTGTAAGGACTGAGGCTACGGGCTACGGGCTCATCTACATCACGGAGGAAGCTCTCAGGGTGCGCGGCGACAGTTTCAAGGGCAAGACGGTTGTCATCTCCGGTTCCGGCAACGTTGCCATCTATGCGTGCCAGAAGGCGCAGTCCCTCGGCGCAAAGGTGGTAGCCATGTACGATTCAAACGGCTACATCTACGATAAGAACGGCATCGATCTCGCCGTTGTAAAGGATATAAAGGAAGTTAAGCGCGGCAGGATAAAGGAATACGCCGACCGCGTTCCCGGCTCCGTTTACACCGAAGGCTGCAAGGGCATATGGACTATCCCCTGCGACATAGCTCTTCCCTGCGCAACGCAGAACGAGATCGACGAACAGTCCGCAAAGACCCTTGTAAAGAACGGCTGCAAGTACGTTGCAGAGGGCGCAAACATGCCTTCCACGCTTGAAGCGATAGAGGTGTTCCAAAAGGGCGGCGTGGTGTTCCTTCCTGCAAAGGCTGCCAATGCGGGCGGCGTAGCCACTTCCGCATTAGAGATGGCGCAGTCCTCCGGCAGGATGTTCTGGTCGTTTGAAGAGGTGGACGCAAAACTCAAGAACATAATGGTAAACATCTACCACAACATAGACAAGGCTGCCAAGGACTACGGCTTTGACGGCAACTACGTGATGGGTGCCAACATTGCAGGCTTTGTTAAGGTGGCAGAGGCAATGATGGCGCAGGGCGTGGTGTAAAATCATAAGTTGCATCTTTAAGGGTCGCCGTTTGACGGCGGCCCTTTTATGTGCCTTATTTGCCGCCGCTTTATCAATTTAATTGACTAAACCGCGGCAATATTATAAAATGTTTTATACAGAAAATTTTTACGGTACAGGCTGATGCGAATTGTAGTAAAGGTGGGCTCGTCCACGCTCTCGCATGCGACGGGCAAAGTAAATTTAAGGTTCATAGACGGGCTCTGCCGCGTTCTCTCCGATCTCAAAAATGCCGGCAACGAGGTCATTTTGGTCTCTTCAGGCGCGATAGCCATGGGCGTGAGCAAACTGTCTTTGCCGAGCCGCCCTTCGGATATCCCCACAAAGCAGGCTGCCGCCGCAGTCGGGCAGTGCGAACTGATGTATACGTACGATAAATTCTTCGGCGAATACAATCAGACGGTCGCGCAGATACTGCTCACCGCGGACGACGTCGCCAACGCGGAGCGCCGCGAACATTTTGAAAATACGCTGGAAAGGCTGATATCGCTGGGCGCCGTCCCCGTAATAAACGAAAACGACACGATAGCCACCAAAGAGATCTCCGTGGGCGACAACGACACGCTCGCGGCGATAGTGGCGGTCAGCGTGCGCGCAGACCTGCTCGTGTTGCTCACCGACATAGACGGTATGTATACCTGTGACCCGCGCAAGAACAGCGCCGCCAAACTCGTTTCCGAGGTGCGCGAAATAACGCCCGAACTTGTTGCCGCGGCGGGCGGTTCGGGTACCGCCCTCGGCACGGGCGGGATGTGCACAAAGTTGCAGGCTGCAAAGATGTGTATGGAAAACGGCATGGATATGGTCATCGCCAAGGGCGAAGATCCCGCCGTTTTATATAAAATAGAGGAGGGAAAGAGCGCGGGTACGCGCTTTATCGGAAGAAGATGACCACTCGCGAAATTTTGCTTGACGCAAACAGGGTAAAGCCGCTTGCGGCATTTTTGACCACCGAAAAAAAGAACGCCGCACTTTTAGCCATGGCGGATGAACTTATATCCGGCGCTGAGGACATCCTGTCTGCAAATGCTCGGGATATGAAGGAGGCTGAGGGCAAGATATCCACTGTCATGCTCGACAGGCTCCGCCTTACAAAGGACAGGATAGAGGGGATGGCAGAGGGGATAAGGCAGGTAGCCGCCCTTCCAGACCCCGTCGGGCGCGTACTTGAAAAGATCACCCGTCCCAGCGGGATAGAGGTGCAAAAGGTGAGCGTGCCGCTCGGCGTTGTCGCCATCATCTATGAAAGCCGCCCCAACGTAACGTCGGACGCCGCCGCGCTCTGTTTAAAGAGCGGCAACGTCTGCGTTTTAAGGATAGGCAAAGAGGCGTATAACTCCGCCCGCGCGATAGTAGCCGCGCTCAGGCGCGGGTTGGAAAAAGCGGGGCTGGACGCAGGCTTTGTAAACCTCGTTGAAGATACCACCAGGCAGAGTTCCGCCGACATAATGGCTGCCGCAGGGCTCGTCGATCTGTTGATCCCGCGCGGCGGCAAGGGGCTTATAGACGCGTGCGTGCAGAACGCAAAAGTCCCCTGTATACAGACGGGTACGGGCATCTGCCACGTGTACGTGGACGGCGCCGCGGATTTTAATATGGCGCTCGGCATAATAGAGAATGCAAAGTGCAGCCGTCCCTCCGTGTGCAACGCAATGGAGGTCTGCCTTGTGGACGCTCCTATAGCCGAAAAGTTTTTGCCTCTCTTGTGGGACAGGCTGGCGGTCTCGCGCAAAAAGAACGCCGTGCTGCTCAAACTTGACGCTCGTGCGCGGAGCATACTCGGCGACAGGGAAAACTGCGTCCCTGCGGGCGAAGGCGATTTCGACAGGGAATTTTTGGACTATGTCATGGCTGTCGGCGTGGTGGACGGCGTAAAGGGGGCGGCGGAACATATCGACGCGCACTCCACGGGCCACAGCGACTGTATCGTGACGGAGGATACAGCCGCGGCCGGTTATTTTGTGAGCGCGGTAGACAGCGCCGCCGTATACGTCAATGCCTCTACGCGCTTCACCGACGGCGGGGAATTCGGGCTCGGGTGCGAAATGGGCATATCCACGCAAAAGCTCCATGCCCGCGGCCCCATGGGCCTTGCCGAACTCACTACGTACAAATACGTGGTGAGGGGGAACGGCCAGGTCAGGTAAGGGCTGTTAAAGCCATACATTTAATTGTAAAAAATAAAATATATATTTGTTTGCCGCGGTAATTTTTACAAATTTTACCGCGGCAGTTCTTTTTACGTCAAAAATTTGACAATGAAGAGTACAATATATATAATATCATTGTAATAAAAAATCAAAAAGGGAAAGTTATTTTTCTTTACTATGTCGGTTATTGAAAAGAATATTTACTACGTCGGCGTAAACGACCACGCCGTAGACCTGTTCGAGGGCATGTATAAAGTCCCGGACGGCATCTCTTACAATTCCTACGTGATAGTCGATGAAAAGGTTGCCGTTTTGGACACCGTGGACGCCGCATACGGCGATCAATGGCTCAAAAACGTGCGCGAAGCCCTTGGCGGGAGGCAGCCCGACTACCTCGTCATACATCACATGGAGCCCGATCATTCGGCAAACATACAAAACTTTTTAAAGATTTATCCCGATGTGCAGGTGGTAGGCAACGTCAAGACGTTTACGATGATAGGCGAATACTTCGGCGTTGACGTCAAAAATAAGCTCACCGTCGGCGAAGGCAGCGTCCTTGAGCTCGGCAGGCATTCGTTAAAGTTTGTCACCGCGCCCATGGTGCACTGGCCGGAAGTCATGATCTCTTACGATGAGCTCACCGGCACGTCATTCACGGCGGACGCCTTCGGCAGGTTCGGCGCTCTCGACGTGGATATGCCCTGGGAGGAAGAGGCGCGCCGCTACTACATCGGCATCGTGGGAAAGTACGGCGTCCAGGTGCAGCAGCTTTTAAAAAAGGTTGCCGCGCTCGATATAAAAAGGATCTGCCCGCTGCACGGCCCCGTGCTCGAAGGCGACCTGTCACGGTATGTAGGGCTATACGACACGTGGTCGTCTTACAGGCCCGAAAAGGACGCGGTAATGATAGCCTACGCCTCCGTATACGGGCATACGCGCGCCGTTGCGCATATGCTTGCGGACAGGCTTAAAAAGGCGGGTAAGCAGGTCGTTTTGCGCGACCTTGCAAGGGAGGACAGGGCGCTGTGCGTTGCGGACGCCTTCATGTGCAGCAAGCTGGTGCTTGCGTCCGTCACGTATAATTCCGAGATTTTCCCCTGCATGCGCGAATTTATAGACTGCCTTGCGGAGCGCAACTTCCGTTCGCGTACGGTCGGGTTTATAGAAAACGGCTCATGGGCGCCCGTTGCGGCAAAGCTCATGCGCGACCGCCTTTCCGGCTGCAAGGACTTGAACTTTATAGACGGCACCGTCAAGGTGCGCGCGGCGTTTTCCGCGGAAAACGAACTCCAGCTCGATGCTCTCGTTGAAGAACTTGTAAAATAAAAAGTTTTTATACAGGAGAAATTTTATGAAAGCACTCAAAAACCTGTGGGCTGAATTCAAAAAATTCATCACCCGCGGAAACGTCATCGACCTTGCAGTCGGCGTTGTAATAGGTGCTGCCTTCACGGCGATAGTGACCAGCCTCACCAACGACATAATCATGCCCCTCATCAACTGGGCTGTCGGCGGCGAAGAAAACGGCATAGCCTCCCTGTGCACCGTGATAAAGGGCGCGTACCTTGAAGACGGTTCGCTCGACCTTGCCAATTCCCTCGTCATAAACTGGGGCACGTTCATTCAGGCAATACTCGACTTCATCCTCATTGCGCTCGTCGTGTTCGCCATCGTCAAGGTAATAAATACCGTCCGCGATGCCGGCAACAAGTTCGGCGACGCCGCAAAGAAGGAAAAGGAGATCAAAAAACTTGAAAAGCAGTTTGTAAAACAGGGGCTTGAAAAGGCAGAAGCCAAGGCAAAGGCGGAAGAGCAGTATGCTGCAGACCATGCGCCCGCTCCCGCAGAGCCCGCAAAGCCCACGGTAGAAGAGCTGCTCACCGAAATACGCAATCTGCTCGCTGCAAATTCTGCCGAAAATACTTCGGAAGATGCCGGCAAGGATGCGGAAAATAACTGATCGGCATAAATTTTATAGTGTAAAACGGGGCGGGCTTAAAATGGCGCGCCCCTTAAGTCAAATTTAACGGCAGGGGCGGCTTTGCCCCTGCGGGAGAAAACAAGGCAATGAAAAGGCTTCTCATCAAAAAGACCGTGTTTGCGGCAAGTTATGTCATCCTTGCGATTTTGCTCGAAATGATAACTTTCCTCGCCCTCGGTTTCGGCGCGTTTCCGCAGTACTTCGGTCTGGATCTTGCGGTGATACTCATAATCGCCCTGATAATATTCGTCATACCCAACTCGGCGGCGCAGATCTCGGTGCTGTCGGTGTTCCTTGCATTCCAGATAATACTGTCCATAGCCAATGAGGCGCTCTATTCCATGAGCGGCACCGTGTTCAGCTTCAGCATGCTCAACCTGATACACGAAGTCACGGGCGTTGTGGATGCAAGTTTCATGAACTGGTGGCTCATTGCGGTCATGGTCGTGATATTCGGCGGTTCGCTGGCGGGGCTCATAGTGTTCACGCGCAAATATACCGTTCCCAAGGGGCTGTACACGCGCAACACCGTAGTGCTGCTCCTGGTGGCGTTCATCCTTGCGGAGTGCTGTGCCGGCATACTCTACGCGTTCACGGTGGAGAGTTTTTCCGCCGCGGCTGATCAGATAGAGAAAGAGGACAGATTGAGCATCTTTTACGATGAGAGCGAACTGTACACCGAACAGAAATTTACGGCAAAGGCGTTCAGCGAATTCGGCACGTACGGCTATTTTGTAGTCAATATAGGCAATTCCATCTCTCCCCAGACATACGTAGACGAAGTTACCGAAGAGGACATCGATAACTATTTCACGAGCGGCAGGATGAGCAAAAGCGTGTACGGCGACAACATCTACACGGGCGCCGCAGACGGCAAGAACATCGTGCTTATCGTCATAGAGTCAGGCGAATGGTATGTCATAAACAAGGAATACACGCCCACGCTGTATGCAATGGCGGAGGGCGGCATAGCCATGACCGATTTCCACGCAAGGGATAAGACCAATTGTTCGGAAGCCCTTTCCATAATGGGCAGCTATCCTTCCCTTGCCGCGCTGGAGCCCGCCAACGTCATAGGCAACTCCATGCCGTATACATTGCCCAACATACTTTCAAACGGCGGGTATACAAACAACTACTTCCACGCCAATTACGGCTCTTATTACAGCCGCAGCGATTCCTTCGTCGATATGTACGGCTACGATAATACCTATTTCCTTGAAGATCTCACCATGCTTCCAGGCAGCACGGACAAGACGGGCTTTTACGACTTTGACAAGGACTCCGATATCTTCAGGTATTACCTCGATGAATTTACATACAGCGAAGGCGACGGGCCGTTCTTCACTCAGATGATGACGCTCATTTCGCACGGTTCGTACAATGACCTCATCGACCACGGCAACTACCCCTACAACGGTGTCCCGCAGGAGCCCGGCGACGTCTCTTATGACGAGATGACGGAAGAAGAGAAGGAAGAATTTACCAAAAAGTGTCAGGTGAAGGGGCTGGAAGAATATTACGAGATAATAGACAGGTTCCCCGAAACTTATGTGGGCGGCACCCCGGTGATAGACCAGCAGTACCTTGCGGAAAACGATCTGTTTGAAGAGATGTTCCTGCGCTACAAGCGCTATCAGGCGGGCATCATGGATCTTGACCTGGGTGTCAATATGCTCGTGAAAGACCTTGAAAGTTCGGGCGAGCTTGACGATACGCTGTTTGTGTTCTATGCCGACCATTCCGCGTATTACGATCAGATGAACTATGTGATGAAGGGGTACGGCTCCGACGAACTGTACAACACCAACGTCTACAACGTGCCCTTCTTTATGTGGTACGGCGGCAGCATGGATCTCAATGTGGAGGCGCTGCCTCTCAGTGAGTATTCGTCGGTAGATTTTGTGGCTACAAAGGATACGGACAGCGCCCTGCAGCCGGGTAAAATAACCAAGTTCTGCAATACGTACGACGTCCTTCCCACGCTTTTGGATCTCTGCGGATACAGCTATAATACAAACCTCTATCACGGCGTCAGCGCGTTCTCTAAATTGGAGAGCATATTCATCAGCCACGAGTCGGGTATTTTCCAAGACGATATATATTTTTCCACTATAGACGTATATGTGGAGACGGGCAGCGAATGGATATGCTATCCGTTTGACGAAACTTACAGCAACGGCGGTTTCGGCGACTATGTGCTCGACTTTTTGTACAGGGCGGTGGATTACTACGATAAGCAGGAGATGCTCGACGCCGTCATAAAGTGCGACTATTTTGCCACCCGTGATTTTTACGGCGAAGGTACCCTTAAATTTATAGAAAAGGTCGTTTAAAATACAGTTTTTGCATACGCGCCGCGCTCTTATAGGGCGCGGCGTTGTATAATAAGAGGAGGATGTCTTGAGCCGCGGTATAGGCGTAGACGGCGTAAAAATACGCCGTGCAAGGCTTTCGGATGCAACCGAGCTTACCGAAATATATTCATATTACGTAAATAACACCGCCATCACTTTTGAAGACGAGGCTCCCGATGTGCGCGCATTTGAAGGCAGGATGAGGGAGATAATGTCTTTCTATCCGTATTTCGTTGCGGAGGACGGCGGAGCGGTCGTCGGGTTCTGTTATGCGGGCACGTTTAAAAACAGGTCTGCCTATGATTGGGCGGTCGAAACTACCGTGTACGTAAAAAGGGGCGCAGCCCGCAGCGGGATCGGCGGCGCGCTGTATTCCGCGCTTGAAGGCGCGCTTGCCGCTCAGGGCATCAAAAACATGTATGCCTGCATTGCCTGCCCCGTGAAGGAGGCGGACGAGTACCTGGATTTCGGGAGCGTGCAATTTCATAAAAAGTGCGGCTTTACGGTATGCGGCACTTTTGAACTCTGCGGCAATAAGTTCGGCAGGTGGTATAACATGGTCTGGATGCAAAAATTTATCGGCAGCCATGAAGATTTTCCCGCAAGGCCGCTGCCGTGCATATGACGGGCATTTTTGCGTTGCCGAAAAAATACCGCCTCTAATTGCAAAATAGGGGCAAAAACGATTGATTTTTTCGGCGATTTAATGTATTATATTTGCGTTGCCCGGCGGTATTGTGCCGCAGGCGCAAATTATATGCTTCCGTAGTTAAATGGATATAACAGCCCCCTCCTAAGGGGCCGTTGTGAGTTCGATTCTCGCCGGGAGTACCAAAAATGTGCTGTGCAATTGTTGCACGGCACATTTTTTTTGTGCATTCCAAAGGCTTGCCGCAATACTTTTTATCGGGCGTCATGGAAGATGACGCTGTATGTCTGTTCAGGCAGAAAGATATGAAACTGCTCTTGTATGATGATTTCCTGTGCCGGGATAAAGGCTGTCTCATAGGCACGGTATGCAAAAAAACCATTGCACCGGTGCCAAAATCCGATTGAAAGCAAAGGCATAACAACTGTTGACTTGTGGCTTAATATGGTATATAATATAGACACAAAATGGTATAGGCGGGGGTAAAATACAATGACGATCATTCCCATGAGAGACTTAAAAGATACCGTGGCAATAGAACGGCGCTGCATGGAAGAAAAAGGTCCCGTATTCATCACGAAAAACGGATACGGCAGGCTGGTCGTAATGGACATCGAGTATTACGAACAGACCATGCGCAAGATCTATGAGGCAAAGCAGATCAACGAAGGGCTTTCCGACCTTGCAAACGGCAAGACGGTTGACGGCGATGCTGTAAAGCAGAGGTTGGCGGCAAAGTATGGCATCTGAATACGGATATCGGTTCACCGAACAGGCAGAAACGGATTTGTCCGGCATTCTGCAATACATCGGCGAAGATCTTTCCGATCCGAGCGCGGCAACGACTCTCGGACGAAAGGTGTTTGAGAATATCGACGCCATACGGCACTTTCCGCAATCGGGTATGGTTGTGGATAATCCCTTTTTGACCGATAAAGACGTGCGCCGTGTTCTGATAGACAACTATATCCTCTACTACAAAGCCGTAGATGAGCAAAAGGTCGTCTATATCATCCGCATCGTGTATGCAAAGCGCAATCTGGACGAGATCTGCCGCGAATTGGGGATATGACCTCGCAATACAAGCAGTATTCCGAATGTACGAATACGGCTATAAAACGGAATGTGCTTGTTTTTGGAATCTGCTCGTTTTACGTGTGGTTTTATCTTAAACGATATATCAAAGAGCGCCGCGCGGCATAACTGCCGCGCGGCGCTCTACTATAACTTTGTCTATGCCTGTTTTTCCTTGCGGTTATAAAATATGTCGTACCTGAATCTGTAAAGCACGACGGCAGCGGCTATCGCTGCTATCGCGACTGCAACTATCACGATCGTGGTGACGGGGATATCCTTTACGTCCAGGCAGCGCACGTTTATCCACATCTGATTTATGGCTGCAAGGTCGTCGCCGAAGTCCAGCATCACGACGCTCCTGTCTATCACGTCGGCGGTAGGGTATTGCCCGAATGCCTGCCGTCCCTTGTTTATCGTTCCGCCTTCGTATACGGGGTAGCCCGCGATGTAATCGTCGTCGGAGTATTTATTTGTCTGAACGGCGCCTTCCACATCCAAAAGATCCATATCGAGGTAGATGTAACTGTCTTCGCCGAAGAAGTAACTCACGTCGTATACGTAGATGTTGTCAAATTCGTAGTAATCTTCGCTCTCGCTGTCCGTCACGGCGCCGTAGCACCAGTCAAAGTATTCAAATATCTCTTCCGATGCGTTTGCGGACGTGTATCCGATGTAATACATGTTGCGCACGGCGATGTCGGGGCGGGAGAGGAAGTTGACGAACGCCTCGGCGGCGATCTGTCTTTCTTTGCTGCCTGCTATGCCGTCTTTGAGCATCACCCAGCCGTCGAACCAAAGGTTTGTATTGGAATCGGGAACGGAGTACCAGAGCTCCGTGTCCTCCTCGTCGGCCTGGTCAAGGATGTATACCGCGTCGCCCGACCACTGCAGGTTGCCTATTACCTTGCCTGTGACCATGTCCGCCTTGCCGCTGTCCGTTTCAAAGGAGTATACGTTCTCCTTTATATCCTTTAGAATGTCCTCGGCTTTGGCTATGGTGTCGGCGTCGGTGGCATTCAAAAGGTCGCTGCGCGCCTGAGCCTTCTCCGCGTCGGTCATCTTTTCGTCTGCGTTTATCTCGTTGAGTTCGTCCTCATAGAGTATGGAGAGGGCGGCAAAGTAGGCGTCGCGCACGTTGTCCTTGATTGTCACGGACTTGTAGTAGTCGGCGTTGGTGAGCATATCCCACGACTCTACATCCGCGCCGTCCTCGTCCGTCCTTTCAGGGTTGTATACGAGCCCTGTCGTGCCCCACATGTAGCACGCGGCAATGCCGCTCCAGCCGTATTGGTCGAATATGCTGCCGTTCGCGCCGTCTATGTAGCGCGACACGCCGTTTATATAGTAGTTTTCGGGGTCGGACGTGTCCATAAAGTCGTCCGAAAAAGGCTGTATGTCGCCGCTTGCGAGCAGCTTCATTATCATATAGTCGGAAGGGCACACAAGGTCGTATACGTCGCCCAGGTTGAGTTGGTTGTAAAGGTCTTCGTTGGTGCCGAAGGTGGAGTATTCCACGCGCACTTTAAAGCCGTGATCCTGCGAATTGAACCATTCCGTAAAGTCGTCCACCACGCTGTTGACGCCCATTATATGATCTTCGCCCGTATAGGCATTGGCGATGTCTATCGCCTCTTCGTCGTCCCATCCGCCAAGGTCTATGTATTCTTCCCAGTTGGAAACGCGCAGTACTACGGTCTCTTCTTCGTCGGTGCACCCTGCGGCCGCAAATACGGGGACTGTAAAAAGGCATGCCGCGGCGATTGCCGCTATCTTCATCTTTTTCATACGCGTTCCTCCGCAGCTTTTTTCTTGCCGGAGAGCACGTTCATAAGCACCACCGCCACGACGACTATAAGGAATATGATGGTGGAGAGCGCCCAGAGCGCGGTCTTTATCTCCGTCTGTCCGCCCTTGGTCGCGTTTACGACGTATGTGCTTATCGTGTCAAAGGTGGAGGGCTTTGTGTACGTGGTTATAAAGTAGTCGTCGAGCGACAGCGTGACCGCAAGCATAAAGCCTGAAAGTATGCCGGGCAGCAGCTGGGGCAGCACGACCTTAAAAAGCGCCTGTGCGGGCGTTGCGCCAAGGTCTAAAGCCGCCTCGTACAGGTTGTTGTCCATCTGTTTGAGCCTGGGTATAACGGAGAGGTATACAAAGGGGGCGCACAGCACCACGTGGCCCGCAACGAGGGGCACGAATGTATCCTTGCTTATCCCGAGCAGGACGATCAGAAGGACGCAGATGGAAAAGCCCGTCACTACGTCCGCATTGACCACCGGTATCTGGTTTGCGTAATTTATAAGGTTTTTTACCGTGCGCTTAGAATAGAACGTGCCTATGGCTCCCAGGGTGCCCAGCACGGCGGCTATGAGCGCCGAACCGAGCGCGAGCAGTATGGTGCCGCCTATCATGCTGCGCATCTCTTCGTTTTCAAACAGCGTTATATAGTTTTGAAAGGAGAATCCGTCTATGGAGCCGCCCACGACCGTGGCATCGGTAAAGCTGTATACGGCAAGCAGCAGTATGGGTATGTATATGAACGCGAGTATGAGAACGAGCCATACAACGCTTAAAACTTTCTTTGTTATCTTCACAGTATGTTCGTCCTCCCGCCGGTTTCCCCGCTGTCGCTGAACCTGTTGGTCACAAGCGTTATCACGAATATTATCACAAGCAGCACGAGCGATATCATCGAGCCGTTGTTCCAGTCGTATGCTGCAAAGTAACTGCCTATAAGGCTGCCCATTATGTAAGTGCTGTTGTAGAGCATGTCAAGCACCACGTAGTTTGTCATGGAGGGCAGCAGCACCATGGTCACCCCGGAGATGATGCCCGGCACGGAGAGCGGCAGTATGACGCGCATGAATACGGTAAAGCCGCCCGCGCCGAGATCTTCCGCCGCCTCGGTAAGGCTCTTGTCGAGTTTGGACAGAGAGGTGTAGAGGGGCAGTATCATAAAGGGCAAAAAGTCATAGGACATGCCTATAACGGTGTTTAAAAAGGGATACATCGCAATGTTTGTCTCTATTGCGGTCAATATCTCCTTCAGGGCGGTTATCCTCAGTGTGAAGTTTATCCACATCGGCAGCACAAACAGCATCAGGAGCACGTATTTCTTTTTGAACTTGCTCCTTGCAAGTATGTATGCCACGGGATAGGCTATCACAAGGCAGACGAGCGTAGTCACCGCCGAAATTGCTATGCTGTTGAGCAGCGTGCCCAGGGTGTTGGTGTTTGAAAAGAAGTTTATAAAATTTTCAAACGTTATCTGCCCCGTGCCGTCGGTGAACGCGTAGTAGATTATAACGAGCAGCGGGCATATGACAAACAGTACAAGAAAGGCTGCATAGGGGATGCACAGCTGTTTGCGGTTGAAGCGCAGTTTTATGGCTTTTGTCATTTCTTTTCACCTGCCGCCGGTTTAAGGGTAAGTTTTATCTTGTCCGCGGGGATTATAAGGCTGACCTTGTCGCCCGTGTTCCAAAGGTCGGGGCAGGCGAGCACATAATCTTCTTCGTTTTCTTCGGTGCGCACGATGTAGCGGTAGTGGTCGCCCTTGTATATCATGGAAATGATGTTGCCCTCTACGCCGCCGGCGTCCTTTTCGTCGCTCATTGTTATATCGGTAAAGCCTATCTCTACGGTCACTTCCGTTCCCGTAAGGTCGAGCTTTTCGCCCGCGGCGGTTATAAGGTAGCCCTCTTCGTCAAGGTGCGAACCGGGGTAGAGAGTGGTCACGTCGCATTCAAATTCGCCGTCGCCGAACTTTACGGTGTTGTTCTTTGTGATAACGCCGTCGTACTTGTTTTCGGTGTATACCTTTTCCATTATATGTATACCGTCCGGCTCTATCCTCATGCCTATCAGCGCGCCGGGTGCGGCATAGCCGGTGGACTGGATGACTATTTCAAACCTGCCCACTTCCACGGTTATTTCGTAATGCACGCCCTTGAATACCGTGGAAATGACTTTGCCTTTCAGCTGCCCTTCGCCCGGCTTACATATTATAATATCTTCAGGCCGCACGACGACGTCGACGTATTGGTTGATCTCGTAGTCGTCAAGGCAGACAAATTCGGTGCCGCAGAACTTAACTTTGAGTTTGCCCGTCATCATTCCGTTGAATATGTTGCTCTCGCCTATAAAGTCGGCAACAAACGTGTTCACGGGCTCGTTGTATATGTCGGTGGGGGTACCTACCTGCTGTATCTCGCCGTCGTTTATAACGACTATCTTGTCGCTCATGGTGAGTGCCTCTTCCTGGTCGTGCGTCACGTAGATGAACGTTATGCCCAGCCTCTTGTGCATCTCTTTGAGCTCTATCTGCATCTCTTTGCGCATCTTAAGGTCGAGCGCGCCGAGCGGCTCGTCCAAGAGAAGTATCTCCGGTTCGTTTACGATGGCGCGCGCGATCGCCACCCTCTGCTGCTGTCCGCCGGAGAGCGTGGCTACGGAGCGCTTTTCAAACCCTTCAAGGTCAACTATGTCCAAAACGTGCTTTACCTTTTCGTCTATCTCGCGGCGGGAGAGGTGTACGCTCTTTGTGACCCTGTTGCCCTTGCGGTCGGCGGTCTCTATCTCCTTCTTTTTAAGGCGGAGCCCGAACGCGATGTTTTCATAGACGTTCAGGTGGGGGAAGAGCGCGTAGCGCTGGAACACCGTGTTTACGGGGCGCTTGTTGGGGGGCAGTTTGCTTATGTCCTGCCCGTTCAGCAGTATCTGGCCGGAAGTAGGCAGGTCAAATCCCGCTATCATCCTCAGCGTAGTGGTCTTGCCGCAGCCCGACGGGCCCAGGAAGGTGACAAATTCGCCCTTCTGTACGGCGAGGTTGAAGTTTTCTACGGCGATCGTGTCGTCGAAGGTCTTGCATACGTTTTTAAGCTCTATTATCGTGCTCGTGTCGCTCATCGTATATTCTCTCCTTTGAAGAATTTATCAGAAGTTGGGAGGGGTGGAGACCCACAGAATCTTGGCGATCGTCTTGCCGGCGTTGCTTACGGCGTGGGTCGTGTTCGCTTTGTAGTAAAACGTTTCGCCGCGCTTGCACACATACGCCTTTTTGCCGAGCGTGACGCGCACTTTCCCCTCCAAAACATAGCCGAACTCCTCGCCGTCATGCGGGAAATCCTCTGCGGAGGACGCGCCGGGCAGCAGTTCGAGAATTATCGGCTCCATCATGTTTTTCTGCGCGTTGGGTATTATCCATTTCAGCGTCATGCCGTCGTCGCGCTTTTCTATAAAGTCGTCCGTGCCGAACACGACCCTTTCGTCGTCCTCTTTTTTAAAGAATTCGGCAAGGTCTGTCCCGAGCGCCGCAAGTATGTCGCACAGCGTGGATATAGAGGGGGAGGTGATGTCGTTTTCCAGTTGCGAAATGTACCCTTTTGTAAGTTCGCACCTGTCTGCAAGTTCTGCCTGCGAAAGGTTGAGCTGTTGCCTCAGCCTTTTGATTTTGCTGCCTATTTCCATGAAAGCCACCTTTAAAAAGTAAACAAAATGTTTAAAATAGGTAAACGCACTTTTAAACTTTTGGTTTAAATTTATTAAACGGTTAGGAATTTTAAACAAAAAGTTTAGTAATAATAACCGTATAAGATTATATCCTTGTATGTACGCATAGTCAATCGATTTTTTATAATTTGCAAAAGTGAAATTTTTTGACGTAAATGTGGAGATTTTGTGAAAATATCACAATAATATTATACCGTATAAAATAAAAAAGCGCGCACCTGCGTGCGCGCGGGGAAGGGGAGGAGATCTCTTTTTTTGAATATGCCGAAACTGTTTAAAACGCAAAAAAGTCGGGCGTTTTGCCCGACTTTGATAAACCTATTGCTAAGTTATATATTATTCCATTTCGTTGAGTTTCTTTGCAAGCCCGCTCTTCTTGTTGGCGGCGGTGTTCTTTTTAAGAACGCCCTTGGAAACGGCGCCGTCGATGACCGAGCAGGTAGAAGGGAACATGGCTGCGGCAGCCTCTTTATTTCCCTCGGCAACTGCTGCAAGGAACTTCTTTATGGCATTTTTTACCTGGGTCTTTATTACCCTGTTCCTTATGGTCTTCTTTTCGGTTACAAGAACGCGCTTCTTCGCTGACTTTATGTTAGGCACTTCGGTATCTCCTTTAAGCGTATCAATGAAATTCTTGAGTAATTCTATCATAAAAAAAAATTGTTGTAAACTAATTTTAAACGGCTTTCGCAATTTTTTCATATATTTTTTGCGTGCAAATATATTTAAAGTGTATGGTGACGCAAAAATGCGCGGCGCGCCCGCGCGTGTGCCTGTTCGACAGCGGCATCGGCGGCATCAACCTGCTTTTAAGCTGCGAGCGCCGCGTGCCGTCTGCCGATTATTATTACTTTGCCGATAATTACAATGTGCCGTACGGCAACCTTGCCGAGGGCAGGATAAAAGAGCTCGTCTTTTCCGCGTTCAAAAAGATGGAAAAAATGCGTCCCTCCGCGGTGGTGCTGGCGTGCAACACCGCCACGGCGGTGTGCGCGCGGGAACTCAGAAAGATGTACCCGTTCCCCGTGATAGGGGTGGAGCCGGCGCTCAGGCAGGCATGGGAGCTTGGAGGGCGAGCGCTCGTCCTTGCAACGCGCGCCACTTGCCAAAGCGCCGCCTTTGCGGCGCTGTATGAAAAATACGGCGGGAACGCCGAAGTCTTTGCCTGCGACGAACTCGCGCAAAAGATAGAGCGCGGCATTCTGTCCGATGAGCTGTCCGCCTTTGCGTGCGGGCTGCCCGAGGGGGAGTATTCTTCCGTGGTGCTCGGTTGCACGCACTATGTGTTCATCAAAAAATACATCGAACGCAGGTATCGTTGCCCCGTTTTTGACGGAATGTTAGGGACGGCTGACCACTTGGCGGATATTTTAGGGATTGACGACCACTTTTTAGGCGTAAAGGGTAAAATTGAGTTTTTTTGTGGAAATACAACAAAAAATCGCATTATTTATGAAAGATTTAAACACTATAATGTGTGAAGTAACGCGTCAGACTATCATTCGTTTTTCTAAAAATTATGAAAATTTTAAATTTTTTATAAAAAATATGCGTTGGTGGTTGACAGTGGTCAAAATACGTGTTATTATAGATTTACAGTTTTATTAAAAGGTCTAAGGCTATGGTTTTTCTCACGGGTGAATACAATCACCAGCTCGATGCGAAAAACAGAATAAGAATACCCGCAAAGCTCAAAAAGGAGCTGGGCGACAATTATTATTTCGCCAAGGGTACGGACGGCTGCATAGTCGTATTCCCCGAATCCGTAGCCAGGGAACAGTTTGCCAGGATAGAAGAGGTGAAGATGTCGGACGCGGAAAAGCGGCGCGGCATAAGGTCGTTCACCAAATCGTTCGTCCTTTCCGAAGAAGACAATCAGGGCAGGGTGGTCCTCCCCGCAAACCTGCGGGAGTTCGCCCGCATCAAAAAGGACATCGTCTTTTGCGGAGTGGGCAACAGGGCAGAGATCTGGGCAAAGGAAGTATACGACGAATACTTTGCCGATGACGACAGTAACTACAACGAATACTTCGATGCCCTCGGGATCTGATATGCAGACATTTTCACACTTCCCCGTAATGCTCGAAGAGTGCATGCAGGGGCTGGAACCAAAGAGCGGGGGGATATACTTCGACGGCACTTTGGGCGGCGGCGGACATTCGTACGAAATACTAAAAAGGTCATCGCCCGAAGGCAGGCTGATAGCCACCGACCTCGACGACGAGGCGATAGCGGCGGCAAGCCAAAGGCTTTTTGAATTTGCCGGGCGCTATTCCATACACAAATCAAATTTCAAAGACTATGAAAAAGTACTTGAAAAAGAGGGTGTGGAGTCGCTGGACGGCGTGATGCTCGACTTTGGCATTTCCAGCCACCAGATAGACGAACCCGGCCGCGGTTTTTCATACATGTGCGCGGATGCCCCGCTTGACATGCGCATGGACACGACGGCGCCGCTCACCGCGGAAGAAGTGATAAACGATTACCCGCAAAACGCGCTCGCGCGCATTTTAAAGGAATACGGCGAAGAGCGTTTCGCTTCGCAGATAGCCGCAAACGTGGTCAAGGCGAGGCAGAGCTCCCGCATAAAGACGTGCGGCGAATTTGCAAAGATAATAGAAGACAGCATACCTATAAAATTCCGGCAGAACGGGCCGGCTGCCCGTAAAAGTTTTCAGGCAGTCCGCATAGAGGTGAACGGAGAACTCTCCGGGCTGTACGAAGCCGTCCTTGGCCTTACCCGAAGGCTAAAAAACGGCGGAAGGATAGCCATTCTCACCTTTCATTCGCTGGAAGACAGGATAGTAAAAAACGCATTCCGATACCTTGAAACGGACTGTATCTGCCCGAAAGAACTGCCCGTTTGCGTATGCGGAAAGAGGAAGGAGATAGAAGTCCTCACAAAAAAACCCGTTGTAGCCGGGCCGAAAGAGATGTTGATAAATTCCCGTTCGCGTTCGGCAAAATTAAGAGTAGCGCAAAAAATTATTTAACGGCAGTAACGGCGCTTTAAGGAGTGGATCATGGCAGTCGCAACCCCCGTGATGGAAAGGAGATTTTCACAGCAGACAATTGAAAGGGAAGGGCGTATCGCCGGCTATAACGCCGACGAGCTTCACAACGCCCGCATGAAGGATAATCTTGCACGCCTTCTCAATCCCGAAAACAAAATAAAGGACGTGGTGGCAAGCATTGACGCGGACGGTTCCGCCGTCGTGTCCGCACAGCCTCCCGTTGCGGAAGCTGCGGTAAATCCCGCGGCGGCTTACGGCTACGAGGCAAACGGCATAATAGCGCGCCGCGCGCCCGCACAGCCCGAATACGTTCAGCCCGCTCAGGCGGCTCAGCCCGTATACGTGGTGAAAAACGCCCGCGCCGATGCCGACATCTTCAGGGCAGACAGCCCCGTAAACCGCGCGGCACAGGCATATGCGCCTACGCCCGCTCAGGCATATTCCGCCGCAAGGACTATGGCTGCCGTTCAGGAGGCGCCCGCGGAGGAGGAGAATGAAGACCTCCGCCCCACGCCCACGACGATACAGTACCAGACGATAAGCGCGGACGGTACGGCTATCGTAGGCAGGCGCGCCATGCAGGAGGGTGAGGTCGTTCGTCCCCGCGATAGGAGCGAAAAGGCGGAAAGGCTGAACCTTTCAAAGCGCGACAAAGTGATAATAGGCGTCATAGTCGGGCTCATCCTTGCGGTGTTCGTGCTCATCATAGTCAACTCCGCGATAATATCCGGGCTCAACAGCGATATATCGCAGCTCGAAGGCATGGCGGAATCTGCCCGCACGGCGTATTCCGAAGCTCTCTCCGACTACGACGCGCTCACCTCCTACGACAACGTGTATCAGGTGGCGCTGGAGCAGGGTTGGATAAACGGCTGACCTTTCTGCCGAATATTTACGGAGAAAACTGATATCAAAAACAGAATAAAAATTGACGGGGAGGGGCTCTCCCTTACGGTCTTACAAAAGAGGTTATTGTCGGTAAGTCTGGCAATAGCCTTTATTTTTTGCGTGATAGCGGGCAGGTTTTTCTATATCCAGGCAGTATGGGGCAGCGAGCTCGTCATACGGGCTGCCGACCAGTGGAACAGGGAGGTGCCCGTGATAGCCTCGCGCGGGAAGATATACGACCGCCGCGGGGACGTGCTTGCGGGCAACAAAAATACATACAGCGTGTTCGTCCGTCCCGCCGCGGTTGGCGACAAAGAGTATTGTGCCGAAATAATCGCCGGGGTGTTCGGCATGGACGCCTCTTCCGTGCTTGAAAAGATATCAAAGAGGGGCGTATCCGAAGTGACCGTCGTCACCCATGCCGCACAGTCCGCCGTGGAAAAGCTGGTAAGTTACGGCATAGACGGCGTGTATTATGCGCGCGACAATACCCGTGTCTATACCTATGGCGAGGCGCTTTGCCAGGTGCTCGGCTTTACCTCTACGGACGGAACGGGCATTTCCGGGCTGGAAAAGTATTACGACGCGCTGCTCTCGGGCAAGAACGGCGAGATATTGTATGCCACGGACATAGTGGGGATAGAGCGCGAGGATGCCGCCGTCGTGTACAGCCCCGCGCAGGACGGCAGCGGGCTGCTGCTCACGATAGATTCGCGCATACAGCTCTCCGCCGAAGAGGCGGTGCGCAGGGCTTACGCGTCCACGGGCGCGGCGGGGGTCTCCTGCATAGTGCTCGACCCGCAGACGTTTGAAGTCCTTGCGCTGGCAAACTACCCTTCTTACAATCTGAACGACGTTCCGAGGAACGACACGAAAAAGCTCAACGCCTATTCGCGCAACAGGGCGGTTGTGGACGTCTATGAGCCGGGCTCCACATTTAAAGTGATAACCGCCGCCGCCAATATAGAGGAGTATCTCAACGGCAACAAGTCGGCATTCTCTCCTTCATACGTATTCAATTCGTCTCGCACGCGTTCGGTGGACGGCACCACGATAAAGTGCTGGTCCGATCACAAAAACGGCAAACATTCCAACCAGACGCTCGCGCAGGCGCTCAACAACAGTTGCAATCCCTGTTTTACGGATATCGCCCTCGCCCTTGGCAAGGATGTGTTTTACGAGTACCTATCCGCGTTCGGGTTCGGCAACGTTACGGGTATAGACTTTTCGGGAGAGGCCGCAGGGCTGCTGCTCCCCGAATCGCTTGTAAAAAACTGCGACCTTGCCCGCATAGGCTTCGGGCAGACCGTCGCCGTCACCCAGCTGCAGCTCGCATGCGCCGTCGCGGCGGCGGTCAACGGCGGCAATTACTATGAGCCGCGGCTCGTGCGGGGAACTGTCTCCGCGGAAGGCGAAAGGCAGCTGTTCACGCCCGTTCTCAAAAGCAAAGTGATAAGCGAAAAGGCTTCTCGGATGCTCGCCGGCATGCTCGAAGGCGTCGTGACGGAGGGCAGCGGCAAAAAGGCGTACATAGAGGGGTACAAAGTGGGCGGCAAGACGGGCACGGCGCAAAAGTATGAAGACGGCAAGATCGCCGCGGGGAAGTATGTGTCGTCCTTTGTAGGCTTTTTTCCTTCCGACGAGCCCGAATACCTCGTTTTGATCACGGTCGATGAACCGCAGGGAACGTACTACGGCAGCGCCGTGGCGGCGCCTGTCGCGAGAGAGATATTTGAAGATATAATAGCCATAAACGATATAGAGCCCTATGAATAAAGGGCTGTGGAGAACTGATATGGAATTTGGTGTAATAGCGGACGCCCTGGGCGCCGAAATATCACGGGAAGAGAGGGGGATCCGGATAGACGGGCTGTGCACGGACAGCTTTAAAGTAAAAAAGGGCGACCTTTTTTTCTGTTACAAGGGGGAGAAGTTCGACTCTCACAGCTGCGCGGCAAAAGTTGTAGCGGCGGGATGTGCGGCGATCGTGTGCGAACGCAGGCTGGAATGCGGCGTGCCGCAGCTCGTTGTAAAGGACGGCAGAGCAGCCGTGGCAAAGGCGGCGCGCGCCTTTTACGGCGAGGCGGACAAAAGGTTGAAGATAGTGGGCGTAACGGGTACCAACGGAAAGACGACGATAACCTATATGCTCGCCTCGGTGTTCCGTGCGGCGGGCAAGCAGTGCGGCGTCATAGGCACGCTCGGCATTTCCTTTGCGGGCAGGTTCATATCCCCCGAACTCACCACGCCCGATCCCGTGTTTTTGCATTGCATTTTAAAGGAGATGGCGGACTGCGGCGTGGAGTACGTTTTTATGGAAGTCTCCGCGCACGCGCTATATTTTGACAAGGTCGCGGGGATAAAGTTCGAAGCGGGGATCTTTACCAACTGTACGCAGGATCACCTTGACTTTTTCGGCAATATGGAAAAGTATTCGGCATGCAAGAAAAAGCTGTTTGAAGGCGACAGGTGCAGATTTTCGGTGATAAACTCCGACGACGCGCTGGGCAGGGAGATAGCGCGCTTTGCGCCCTCTCTCGTGACTTACGGGCTCTGCAATCCCGCCGACGTGTTTGCCGTCAATGTGGAAGAGAGCATAGGCGGCGTCAAATTTGTGCTCAACCTGTTTGACGAACTGTATGAAATAAAGCTCAATCTTCCCGCCGAACACAACGTATACAATGCCATGGCGGCGGCAGCCTGCGCCAAGGTCGCGGGCATAAGCACGGAGACTATAGCGCGCGGGTTGCATTCTTTAAAGTGCGTGCCGGGGAGGCTGGAGCGCGCCTGCACCTACAACGGAGCCGACATCTTTATAGATTTCGCGCACACGCCGGACGGAATGGAGAAGTCTTTGCAGGCATTAAAAAAGCTGTGCCGCGGCAGGCTGTACTGTCTGTTCGGGTGCGGCGGCAACCGCGACAGGTCAAAGCGCCCGCTGATGGGCGCCGTTGCGGCAAAGTATGCGGATTTTGTGATAATAACTTCCGACAATCCGCGCTATGAAGACCCGTACGACATAATCACCCAGATAGAGGACGGCGTGCGCCCCTCGGGCAAGGCATACGTTACGGTCACGGACAGGGAGACTGCCACCGAATATGCCGTCGGGCTTTTAAAAGAGGGGGACATCTTGCTCGTAGCGGGCAAAGGGGGCGAGACCTATCAGGAGATAATGGGTATAAAACACTGCTATAATGACAATACCGTCATAAAGAAAATCATAAGCTGATATTGTATGAAAACGGCATGCGCCGCGGCACTTGCGGCATTCTTTTTTTCGCTTGCGCTCTGCCTTGTCCTCACGCCTCTGTTAAAGAAGCTCAAAGCGGGGCAGTATATACTCGGATATGTAAAACAACATAAGGACAAGAGCGGCACGCCCACGATGGGCGGGCTGGCTTTTGTGTGTGCGGCGGTGGCGGCGGGGCTGTGTTTTTGCGGCGTGCATTCCTCCGCCGTCAACCTGACGCTGACGATAACGGCGGGATACTGCCTTATAGGATTTGCCGACGACCTTTTAAAGGTCTGCCGCAGGGACAACCTCGGGCTCAGGCCCTATCAAAAGATAATCTTTCAACTTGCGATAGCCGTCATAGCCGCGGTCTATTGCCATGTCAATAAGCTCACCGTGCTCGATATCCCTTTTTTCGGGGCGGATGTCGACGTCGGGTGGGGCATGATCCCGCTTGCCGTATTCATATTCATCGCAACGGTCAACTGCGTCAATCTTACCGACGGGTTGGACGGGCTTGCCGGAGGGACTTCGCTCGCCTATCTTTTGGCAGTCGGAGCGCTGTTGTTTGCCGAAGGTTCGGCGCTTTCGCTGCCGTCTTTTGCCATGTGCGGCGCGCTCGGCGCCTTTTTGCTGTTCAACACCAACAGGGCGTCGGTATTTATGGGCGATACGGGTTCGCTCGCGCTCGGCGCATTCGTCGCCTGCGTTTCGGTATTTTCCGGCAAGGCGCTCTATATTCCCGTGATCGGCATAATGTTCGTTATTTCGGGAATATCCGTGATGATCCAGGTAATATACTATAAACGGACAAGGCGCCGCATCTTTCTTATGGCGCCTGTGCATCATCATTTTCAGATGAAGGGGTTTGCGGAGAGCAAGATCTCCTATGCCTATTTTGCCGTTACGGCGGTGGCGGGGCTGCTTTGTCTGGTATTTGCGTGAGGTGAACGTTTGTATTTCAAAAATCAGAAATTTTTAGTTGCAGGTATGTCCAGGTCGGGCGAAAGTGCCGCCCGTTTTTTGCTTAAAAGGGGAGCCGAAGTCTATCTGTACGACGATGTGGAGAGCCAAAAGATAGAAAAGCTCGTAAGTTCGCTGGAAGAGTGCGGCGCGCACGGCGTTGAGCCCGACGGGCTGGAGCGCGCCGTCAATGTGTGCGACGTGCTCGTTCTGAGCCCGGGCATTCCCATAGACAATCCCCTTCCCGTGGCGTTCCGCAGGCAGGGCAAAAACATAATAGGCGAAGAGGAGCTCGGGGCGATGTATCTCCGCGCCACGGCCGTGGCGGTCACGGGGACGAACGGCAAGACGACTACCGTCTCCATGATAAACGACATACTCACGGCGGAAGGCAGGCGCAGCGTCATGTGCGGCAATATCGGCGAACCGCTCGCGGGTAAAGTCGAAGAGCTCGGGTTTGACGACTTTGCCGTTATAGAAGTATCTTCCTTTCAGCTCGAAACGCTCTCTTCCCTGCGCCCGCACGTGGCGGTCATAACAAACATCTCGGAAGATCACCTCAACCGCCACTACAATATGGAAAATTATATTTTTTTAAAGGGCAAGATACTGCGCAACCTGCGCGGGAGCGAGTATGCCGTGCTGAACTATGACGACGTGACGGTGCGCTCCTTTGCAGACAAGGTGCGCTGCCGCGTCATCTTCTTTTCGGCAGAGCCGCGCACGGACGGGGTGTGGTGTGAAAACGGTGCGGTGTACTGCGAAGGCGAGCGGCTGTTTTCCGTTACCGACATGAAGTCGGAAGGCGCGCACAACGTCTATAATGCGCTCGCCGCTATGGCCGCCGCAAAAGCGCTCGGCTGCGATATGTCTGTTGCAGCCAAGGCGGTGTGCGCGTTCAAAGGCGTGCGGCACAGGATAGAGACGGTGTGCGAGAGGGACGGAAAGACATACATAGACGACAGCAAGGGGACAAATGTGGACGCGGCTGTCAAGGCGGTGGAGTGCATGCGGCGCGACACCGTCATACTGCTCGGCGGCAAGGATAAGGGGTACGAATACTATCCGCTGTTCAAAAAGCTCAAGGAGAGCCGCGTCGTGCACGCCGTGTTGTACGGGGAAAACCGGTTCAGGCTGCTTTCGGCAGCGCAGGAGGCGGGGTTTACGGACTATTCGCTCTGTCCCGATTTTGAAATGGCGGTAAGGCTCGCCGACCATATCGCGATTGCCGGGCAGAACGTGCTGCTCAGCCCCGCAAGCTCCAGCTTTGACGAATTTTCCGGCTATGAAGAGCGCGGCGACGCGTTTGCCCGCCTGGTGTCCGACTGATGCGTTCCGTAAAGCTCGCGCCGCGGCGCGCAGGCGGGAGGGGGGATATCCCCCTGCTCGTATGCGTGTGCCTCATGGTATGTTTCGGCTGCGTGATGATATATTCGGCGAGCAGTTATGTGGGCAAGGTGCAGTATGGCGACAGCCTGTATTTTGTAAAAAAGCAGCTCCTTGGCGCCGTTGCGGGCGGGGCGTTGATGGCATTTTTTGCCTTTTTCCCGTATAAAAAACTCCAAAAATTCAAGTATGCCGCCGTGGCAGCCGCGGCGGCTTTGCTCGCTCTCGTTTTTGTGCCCGGGATCGGCGTCACCAACTACGGCGCGACGCGGTGGATAGGGCTGGGAGCGTTCACCGTTCAGCCTTCGGAGATAGCAAAGTATGCCTATGCGCTGTTTGCAGCGGCGTATTTTTCACAAAACGCAAAAAAGGTGCGTACGGTAAAGGGTGTACTTCCCGTGCTCGCCGTCGGCGCGCTGTTTTGCGTGCTCGTCATACTTGAACCGAATATGTCGATAACCATGTGCCTCGGGCTGCTGATGCTCGCGCTCGTATTTTTGTCGGGCACGAACTTAAAGACGTTCGCAGTGATCCTGGTGCCGTGCGCGCTCGCCGTCCCCGCGCTCATAATCGCCGAACCTTACCGCCTGCAGAGGCTGTCGGCGTTTCTCGATCCGTGGTCGTCCCCGCAGGACGAAGGGTATCAGCTGATACAGTCGCTCTACGCCCTCGGCAACGGCGGTTTTTTCGGCGTGGGGCTGTTCAACTCCACGCAAAAGTACCGCTTTCTGCCGTTTGCCGAAAGTGACTTTATCCTGTCTGTAATGGGTGAGGAGCTGGGCTTTTGCGGGCTGTTTGTTTTTTTTGCCGCGTGTGCGTTTATCGTATGGAGGGGCATGCGCATAGCCCGCCGCTGCAACGACAGGTTCGGCTACCTGCTTGCCGCGGGGTTCACGCTCGTGTACGGCATACAGGTGGCAATAAACGCGCTCGTGGTGAGCGGCACGATCCCGCCCACGGGGCTTCCGTTGCCTCTCATATCCAGCGGCAATACCTCGCTCATGGTCACCATGGCGTCCATGGGGGTGTTGTACAACATCTCTAAGGGGCAGGCGCCGCGGTTAACATTAAAAGCGCCCGCGCCGTATAATAAAATATCATACAGCCGCGCGTAGCGGCGGAAATATCTTTCGCCGTGTGCGGCGGTGTGCCGGAAGATGCGGGGCGCACGTGCCCCGCTATTTTACATACTCGGAGATGTTATGGATAAGTATATGATCGACGGAGGGAACAAACTCTATGGCAGCGTAAAAATACAGACGGCTAAAAATTCCGTTCTGCCTATACTTGCCGCGGCGGTGCTGGCGGGGGACGATGTGCGCGTTTTGAACGCGCCGCGCATAACGGACGTTGACAACATGGTTCGCATATTGGGCTGCCTCGGCTGCCGCTCGCTGTACTGCGGCGACGACATCGTCATAGACAGCACGTGCGCGGACTGCTTTGAGATCCCCCGTGCGCTCGCCCACGAGTTGCGCTCTTCCGTCTTTTTGCTCGGCCCTCTCGTGGCGCGCTTCGGCAGGGCAAAGATAGCTTATCCCGGAGGGTGCGACATAGGGTTGCGTCCGGTCGATCTGCATCTTAACGGGCTCAAACGCCTCGGCGTCCGCATACGCGAGAGCAACGGCTATATCCTGTGCGAATGCGAAAAGCTGTGCGGCAACGAGATAATGCTCGACTGCCCCAGCGTCGGCGCCACGGAAAACATCATGCTCGCCGCCGTCCTTGCGGAGGGCGATACCGTCATAAAGAACGCCGCCCGCGAACCGGAGATAGAGGATCTGCAAAAGTTTTTAAATTCCATAGGGGCAAAGGTGTGCGGCGCAAGCACGGGCACGATAGCCGTGCACGGCGTAAAAAAGCTGGGCGGCGGCGCCTTCCGCCCCATGGCGGACAGGATAGAGGCGGGCACTTTTTTGATAGCCGCGGCGATGTGCGGCGGCGAGATAGAGGCGGACGGGATAAGTTCGGAATTTATAAGCTCTCTTTTACATAAACTCGGGGAAAACGGTTGCAAAATATATGCGGAAAATGATAAAATAATTTTAAGAAGAGACGGAGGGCTGGTCTCCGTCAAATCGATAGAGACGCAGCCATATCCCGGGTTCCCCACCGATCTGCAGGCGCAGATGACGGCGCTGTGCTGTATCTGCCGCGGGCAGTCCATTGTTACCGAAAACCTGTTTGAAACGCGCTTTAAATATGTGCCCGAACTCAAAAAGATGGGTGCGGACATAACCGTGGCGGGCAGGAACGCCTTTGTCCGCGGGACGGAGAGGTTCAACGGCGCAACGGTCGTCGCGTGCGACCTTCGCGGCGGCGCCGCGCTCGTGCTTGCGGCCCTTTCCGCCGAAGGCAGGAGCGAGGTTCTGGATATTTCGCATACGGACAGGGGATACGGGATGTTCGAATACAAACTGCGCGGCCTCGGCGCAGACATCGTGCGCAAAGCTGTGTGAACGGGGCGGGCGGCGTGCCGCAGGAGAAATTCAATGAAGTACATAAGAAAAGCCATAGTCATCATCCTTGCCGCCGTGTTCATTGCGGCGGTGGCGATAGGGCTGAGCGTAATATTTGCGGTGCGCAACATAAACGTGTTCCGCATAGATTATCAGACGGGGGATTCGTCGCCGTCGGAGGAATTTACCGGCGCGCTCTCGCGCATAGAACTATCCCTTTCCGAATTTCGCGGCAAGGCGATAGCCGGCGTGGACGAACAGGACATAGCGGAAGCGGTGAACGCCTCCGGCTACGCGGAATACGTCTCCTGTGAAAAGATATACCCCTGCACGATAAACGTCACCGTAAGGGAGAGGGTGGAGGTCTTTTCCGTACTGTCGGAGGACGGGCGCTCTTATTCCGTGCTCGACGGGGACTGCAATTACATTGCCTCGAAAAGCTCCAACGAAAATAACCTCGACGGTTCGCCCAATGTGCTTTTGCAGTCCGTGCCGCGGGAAGATTACGGCATAGTTGCTTCGCTTGCCGCCACTTTGGAGAGCGAATTTTCTTCCGTCCGCGCCTTTGCGGAGAGCATAACGGTCGTCCCTGCCGCCATAGAGGCGGAAGAGGATGCGCTTTGCATAAAATTAAGGTGCGGGCTTACGCTTGAGATAAGGGATTACAGGAACGGCTGCGAAGAAAAGGCAAAAGCCCTTATAGACGCATTCAAAGAGATGCCGGACTATTTAAAACTTTCGGGTTCCATGTATTGCATGGCGTCCGGGACGGGCGCGCTCAAGGTGGTGTTGCCGGACGGCAGCGTCGTATAAAGAAACTCAATACGTATATATTTCGGCGGCGTGCCTTCGGGTGCGCCGTTTTTTGGTTATTTGGGGTATATTCCGCACTTTTTTTAAACAATTTCTTGACTTTTGCGCGACACTATTATATAATCAATACATAGTGGCGTTTTAAAAACAAGCCGTTTTATACCGCCCATATTTTTACGGAGTGATTATGCTTAACAAAAGCGTGACTGTAATAGACGTCCGCTCTTCCGAAGTGACGGCTGTCGTTGCGGAGAGGGGCGTAAACAACACATTCATAATCAAGAGCAGTTTTACCGCTCCCTACGAAGGGTATGCGGAGGGGCAGTTCCTCGATGCAAATAGTTTTTGCGATGCGCTCTCGTCCGTGGTGAGGCGCACGCTCTCTGCCTGCGGCGATAGAGCCGGGGCTGTCTATGTGGGCGTGCCGGGCGAATTTACCTGCGTTTCCGTCACTGAAAACGTCATAAGTTTTTCTTCGCTCAAAAAGGTTGCCCGCTCCGATGTGCGCGCGCTTAAAAACGCCTCCCTTCCCCAGGACAGAAAGGGATGGAAGCTCATACGCTCCGGCTGCCTGTATTACGTCCTGTCGGATATGAGAAGGGTGGTTGAACCTGTAGGCATGCTCACGGACAGCTTGCGCGGAAGGCTCTGTCACTATATATGCAGCACGGTGTTCACCGACATGGTTGAGAGCGTGCTCGACAGGTTCCGCGGCATAAGCTCCGTCAATTATATCCCCACCGTACATGCGGAGGCACTGTACCTTATACCGCCCGAGCAGCGTGACGAATATGCCGTGTTGTTCGATTTCGGCTATATTTCGTCCACGTACAGCGTCATCTGCGGCAACGGGGTGGCTTACAGCGAAAGTTTTTCCCTCGGCGCGGGGCATCTCGCCCTGTATCTCACCGAGGTGATGGATATGCCGTACGAAGTCGCCACCGCGATGCTCGGAATGGTAAACCTCAATTCCAAGGACGCGTCTGCCGCCAATCTGGAATATTCCTGGCAGGGCAGGTATTATAAGTATCCCGCATCCGAAGTCAAAGAAAAACTTCGCGAGGCGCTCGACGGCATCTGCGAAACGATAGAAGAGTGCAGGCAGAATTATTCGGAAAGGAATACCGACTACAAGACGCTGTGCGTCACAGGTGAAAGCGCCCTTGCCGTAAGGGGCGCCACCGACCATATAAGCGGCAGGCTCGTAAGGAATATCTCCGTAATCGCGCCCGGGGTGCCCTATTACGACAAACCTAAATTCAGCTCGCTGTTCTCGCTTATAGACATGGCTTTGAAAGACAGGGAGAACGCTTCCTTTTTCTCCTTTTTTAAATAAATTTTTTTGCAATCGTACAACGGAGGTTGAAAATGTTTAACGATAACATAGGCAATATAGCGGGCCGCGCCAAGATAAAGGTCATAGGCGTAGGCGGCGCGGGCAATAACGCCGTAAACAGGATGCTCGAAGCGGGCATAATGTGCGCGGATTACTACGTGGTCAATACGGACAGCCAGATACTTGCGCTGTCCCCGTGCGAAAATAAAATCCAAATAGGCGGTGCGCTCACAAAGGGCCTCGGCGCGGGCGCCGAACCCGACGTGGGCAGGATGGCCGCGGAAGAGAGCAAGGACGAGCTCACCGAAGCCGTAAAGGACACCGACCTTCTGTTCATAACCGCCGGCATGGGCGGCGGCACCGGTACGGGCGCCGCGCCCGTCATAGCCAAGATCGCGCGCGACATGAAGATCCTCACCGTCGCGGTGGTCACCGAACCCTTTGCCTTTGAAGGCAAAAAGCGCGTGGAAAACACCGTCAAGGGTTTGGAAAACCTTAAAAAATACGTGGATACGCTCATTGTTATCCCCAACGATAAAATTCGTACCGTCGTTGCAAAGAACACCCCGATGAAGGAAGCTCTGCGCGTCGCGGACGAGATACTTAAACAGGGCATAAAGGGCATTGCCGAACTTATCGTCAATCCCGCGCTCATCAACCTCGACTTTGCCGATGTAAAGACCATCTTAAAGGACAAGGGCGTGGCACACCTCGGCGTGGGCGTTGCAAAGGGTGAAAACAGGATAATAGAGGCGGTGCGCGTCGCCGTCAACTGCCCTCTGCTCGAAACGACTATAGAGGGTGCGCGCGGCGTCATCCTCAACGTTGTCGGCGGCGAAGACCTCACTTTTGACGAGGTCAATGACGCCGCGGAACTTGTGAAGAGCGTCGTGGACGCCTCCGCAAACATAATCTTCGGCGCAAGGATAGACCCCAACGTGCAGGACGAGGTGGAGATCACCGTCATTGCCACCGGCTTCCCCGGGTTCGACGGCACAAAGCGCGAAGACGACACTCAGCGCTCCTACCGCAGCAACTATTCGCAGCCCGCATACGGCGGTTCGCGCCTCTCTGTCACCGAACCTTACTATCAGCAGCCTTCGCGCGCACAGCAGCCCGCTCAGCAGGCGCAGCCTTCAAGGGTGAATTTTGTTCAGCCCCAGCAGCCTGCCCAGCCGCAGTACGGCCGTCAGCAGTATGAAGGGCAGCCCGCTCCCCAGCAGTACGGGCAGCAATACCCTCAGCAGTATAACCAGCAGTATGTGCAGCAGCCCGTCCAGCCCCAGCAGCCTTCTCAGCCGCAATACGGTCAGCCGCAGTACGGCCAGCAGTTTGTACAGCAGCCCGTTCAGCCTCAGCAGCCCTCTCAGACCATAGAGCGCCCTGCCGAAAAGAACGTGCCTAAATTTGCGCAGCTTTTGAAAAACCTCGGCAGAAAGGGCGAGTAAATTTTATCGAATGAATTTATCGGGAAGGCGGCGGCAGCCGCCTTCTTTTCCGTATGTTTAAATGTCTGCAATAAATTCGCCCGCGGCGCGCAAATGCGCGCCGCGGGCGGTTTTGTTTTGGGAAATCATCGGGTAAAATGTGAAAAATACGGCCGAACTCGGCCGTATTTTTCCCCTACAAATCAAGTGTTCGTCTGTTAAACCAAAGAAAGCTTATTTGTTGAGTGCATCAAAGTAAGCCGTAAGGACTGCCTCTTTTATCATGTCACGGGTCTCGGTGTTAAGCGGATGTGCAATATCCTTATATTCGCCATCATTAGTTTTTCTGCTCGGCATGGCAATAAA
>CALVPV010000005.1 GCA_944353935.1 uncultured Clostridia bacterium
TATCGATGAGCCCGGGGAAGATATGCAGCCCCTCGGCGTCTATGACGTCGCCCTCTGCGGGCAGCTCCTCGCCGAGGCGGGCGATCTTGCCGTCTTCGACAAGTATGTCGCACTTTTTAACGGCGTCTTTAAAGACGACCGAACCGTTTTTTATAACATACTTCATAAATTCTTCTCCCTGTACTCTTTGAGAAGGCTCAAAAGCGCCATGCGCGTGGCAAGCCCGTTGGTCACCTGCTCGCAGATGACGCTGCTGCCGCCGTCTATGAGCGAGGGCGTGAGCTCTATGCCCCTGTTCACGGGGCCGGGGTGCATTATTATCGCGTCCCTGTCCGCAAGCGAGAGCATATTATCCTTTACTCCGTAAAACCTGCTGTATTCGGAGAGCGAAGGGAACAGCCCGCCCTTCTGCCTTTCGAGCTGTATCCTTAGCCCCATGACGCAGTGCGCGCCTTCGAGCGCCTCCTGCATGGAACGGCAGACGTGCGCGCCGAGCTTTTCTATCTCCTTGGGCATGAGCGTCGCGGGGGAGTACATATACACCTCCGCCCCCAGCTTGGTGAGCCCGAAGAGGTTGGATTTTGCAACGCGGCTGTGCTTTATGTCGCCCAAAATTGCGACCTTGAGCCCCTTTATCCTGCCGAACTTTTCGCGCATGGAGAACATGTCCAGCAGCGCCTGCGTGGGGTGTTCGTTCATGCCGTCGCCCGCGTTGATGACCGACGCGCCGACGTTTTTGGCAAGGAGCGCGGGGGCGCCCGCCAACGGGTGGCGGATGGCGATGAAGTCTATCTTCATGGCATCGAGCGTCTTGCCGGTATCTATGAGCGTTTCGCCCTTCTGCACCGAACTTGACGCCGCGGCGATGTTTACTTCGTGCGCGCCGAGGTATTTGCCCGCGAGTTCGAACGAAGTGCGCGTCCTTGTGCTGTTTTCGTAAAACAGCGTGATAAGGGCCTTGCCGGCGAGAGTCTTTTCAGACTTTTTGCCTGCCTTTAAAAGCTGCTTCATTGCGGCGGTGCGGTCAAGTATCTCGCATATCTCCTCCGCGGAAGCATGGTAAAGCCCGAGCAAATCTTTTCCTTTAAGCATAAAATCCTCTTAAAAATTGATGACAGACACAGACGGGCCGCGAGCGGCCGCGAAAGCGGGGCGTTTTTGCACAAAAAAAGCGGCTGTTCCGCACGGCAAGATGCAAAAATCGCAAAAAGCCGAACGGTCTACCCGCCCGTATAGCATTATTATGTTTGACCGCACCGCGGGATAACGCGCTGCGCTTTTAAAGAAAACGCCGCCATAACCTTCTCTTGAAAGGTGCGCACGACGCAGCAGTTGATGCGCGCGCACACATTATTATCCTATCGCAGAAAATTATATCATAACGCCGCGCCAAAGTAAAGTAAAAAGCAAAATTTAAACGGGAAAATTTAAGCGCCGCGAAGGCGGCCGCGCAAAACGCCGGCACAGCCGCGCAAAACGCCGGCACAGCCGCGCACGCGGCACGTTTTTACAAAAAACATACACGTTTTTAGATCAGATCCCGATGCCCTTACATCACAGTATTTTTTGCAATTTGAAGCCCACTTTATCGCAGGAAGTTAGCACGTACTCCACCCCGTTTTTGTTGCTGCGGAAAGGGAAAAAAGCGTCGCCGTGTATATGCCCGAACACAGCCACGTCCACGGCATTCTCTTCAAACAGCGCGGTAAAGAGCGTACTTTCGTTTTTGAGGCTGTACGGCGGATAGTGTATCATGGCGACGAGCTTGTCGCCCTCCTGCCTGAGCCGCGCCGCGTCGGCAAAGCAGAGCTTGAAACGCTCCGCCTCGCGCAGATATATCTTATTGTCCTGTTCGGTATAGTCGGGGCTGCCGGGGCACGCCCATCCGCGCGAACCGCATATGACGACGTTGCCGAGCCGCACGCCGTCGTTTTGCAAAAAGTAAAAAGTGTCGTCCGGGGCGCGGTCGCGCAGTTTGGTTATGCCGTTCCACCAATAGTCGTGATTGCCCTTTATAAAGACCTTTTTCCCCTTGAGCGGAGAAAGGCGCTTTAAGTCGAACAGCCCCTCTTCGAGCGTGATGCCCCAGCTGATGTCGCCGCATATAAGGACAGCGTCGTCTTCGCCGACCTTTTCATTCCAGTCGGCGCAGATCTTTTCAAAGTGCCCTTCCCACCCGCTGCCGAAGATATCCATCGGCTTGGGGTTGAGCCCGGAAAGGTGAAGATCGCTTATGGAAAAAATATTCATACAATAAAATGATAACACAAAATGACGATTTTTGAAAGTATTTTTTACGCCGTTCAAAAAAATTACATACCGTTTAAAGACGGCAAATAAGGCATTTTTAAGCATTATTATATCACACATAGTACTATGAAAGTGTATATTTATATATATTATTGCAATACTTTTAGTAAAACATTGCAAATAAATAACAGGTTGCGCCGCAATTCCGCCGCCACGCAAAAGCAATCCGAACACGCACTTTTTTAATATAAAACGCAATAAAACCGCCCGCAGGCAAATTTTTTTAAAGAAATATTGCATTTGATATTGTTTTTTAGAAATTTTAGTGTTATCATATATACATAAAATCAAACAAGAGGTTACGATATGGACGACAAGCTCACTTTAATGTTAGTTGAAGACGACCCCTTGACCTGCAAAGACATATTCACCGAACTTACAGCCTGCAGCGACGATTTTGCTTTGGTCGGGATAACCAATAATGCCGCACGCGCCATGGAGTGCGTGACGGAATACTGCCCGGACGCTATAGTTGTTGACCTTGAACTCAAAGACGGGACGAGCGAAGGTTTGAGCTTTTTGCAAACGCTCAAAAACTCCGGGATGGCACCCCTCCCCTTCATTCTTGCCATAACGGGCAGCAACGACCCCGACGTGCGCGGCTCGGCGCGCGAATGCGGTGCAGACTTTATAATGGGCAAAAGCGACGCGGGCTTTTCCGCGCAGAACATCGCCGACTTTATGAAGCTCGCCAAATCGGTGATATTTACAAGAAAAGACCACCTTCCCGCAAACGCGTCATCCGCCTCTAACATGCTCGACGAAAGGCGCACGCACAGAAGGATATCGCAGGAGCTTGACAAGGTGGGCATAAGCTCCAAGAGCGTGGGTTACAGGTACCTTATAGATTCCATAGCCGTGATAATGGAAAAACCCGTGCAGCACGTGTGCAGGATAGTCGGCAAAAAACACGGCAAGACGGAAAACAGCGTGGAGCGCGCAATGCAGAACGCCATCAACCGCGCGTGGGCGTCCACCGACAAGAACGAACTTGCCACGCACTACACGGCAAGAATAAAGTCCGCAAAGGGCATCCCCACCATCACCGAATTTATCTTTTATTACGCACAAAAGCTCAACAACGAATTTTAAAGGCAAACACGACGGCCGCCGCCGCGCAGAATGCTGCGCGGCGGCGGTTTTGTCTTTTAAGGAGAATTTATTTTGCCAAAGCCCTTTCAGCACTTGCAGTTTTTGCCCTTGGGATAGAGCGGCAGTTCAAAAAAGCCTGCGCACACCTCCTGGGAATAGTCCTGTGCGGGCGGTATGGCGCAGTAACCGTAGCTGGGCACGAGCAGCTGCACGTCCGTGGAAATTTTAAGTATGATGGTGACGCAGGCGTTCACCGTAAAGGTGTTTGCGCCCGAGTTGAACGTGCCCTCCGCGCACACGGCGCTCACTTCCGCAGTCACCTTATAGGGCATTATGGAAGGAGCGGGAACGCACAGAAGGACGTCCTGCTTTACGCTTATGGTAGCCTGGGCGCTGCCTTCGGTGCCGTTTGCGTCCGTATAGAGCACCTCAACGGGGATATTCACCGTCGCCTGCACCCTTGCGCAGCCGGGCTTGTCGGCAAGGCGATCCACGCTGAGCGCGGTGAGCGTGCCCGCCGAAGAGAGCGATTTTGCACTTATGAAAGTCAGCGGATATGTAGGGTCGCCGGGGACGGCGTCGGTGAGCGTAAGCGTGTAATTTTCAAGCTGTATCTGCCTTATGCAGGCATCGAATATCTTTTGTGCCTGAATGCACACTTTTTCACACAGTCCGTTAAGCGGGTTGCCGCTTATGGCGCCGGGGCATTTATCCGACTGAAAGTTGGAAAAAAATGACATTTTTGACCTCCGTCTTTTTTCGGGCGGCGCCCGCGCGGGCGCCGTTTTTATATTCTATTATATGAAGGCGCCGCATTTATGTTTACCCGCAAAGAACGCGGCGCCGCTTTGCGCTCATCGCTTTACGGGCACATACAGCCTGCGCGAGGGATAGACATGCCCGCCGTTCAAAGCCTCCAACTCCTCGCCGCTCACGCCGAATGCTTGGGCCACGGAAGAAAAGCTGTCGCCCGCGTGCGCGCGGTATTCGATAAAATCGCCCTCGGGAAGGACAATGACTTCCCCGGGGCACGCCGAACGCACGGGGCAGCGGAAACGCAGGGATATATCACGGGGCGCCTGCCCGTCCTTGACGCGGTAAAAAAGCGGTTTTTCCGACCTAAGTTCATACATCCGTATATAATATGCCGCCGCACGGGCAAATGTGCGGCTTTACGCAAAATTTTTTGCAAAAGGGCGGCGCCGCGCTCATAAACGGCGCGCGCAATTTGTAGAATATTGTTGATGAGTACAAGTATCTACAAGACGACCGCCCAGGTCACGTTCTTTTCCACCGTGGAAAAGTCGCTCAGCTTTGTTTACCGCATAGTGCTTTCGCGCGCGATAGGCGCCGAGGGGCTGGGCATATATCAGATAGCGCTATCCGTCTTTTCGGTATTCCTTACCGCCGCGTCGAGCGGCGTCCCCGTGACCGTTTCGCGGCTGATAACAAAACAGAACGCGCTTGGAAACACCGCCGGGCGCAGCGCCGTTGTAACGGCGGGGATAACGGCCACGCTGCTGTTTACCGTGCCCGTATGCCTTGTGATATTCTTAGGGCAAAAATACTTCGGCTTTCTCTTTTCCGACGAAAGATGCCTGGGCGTGTTCATGATAATACTGCCGGGACTGATTATAACCTCCGTCTATTCCGTTATGCGCGGGGCATTCTGGGGCGACAAGCAGTTCATGCCGTATTCGCTGATAGAACTTGCAGAGGACGCCCTTATGGTCGTGCTCGGCAGCATACTCGCGTTCGGCGCGGCGGACGCCGCCGAAGGAGCAAGGCGCGCGGGCATGGCGGTGTTCATATCATACGTGTTCTCCTTTGCGGTATCGCTGTTCTGGTACTTTAAAAAGGGCGGAAGGCTGGTAGACCCGCGCACGCAGCTGAAGCCACTGCTCTCTTCCTCGCTGCCCATAACGGCGATGCGCACGTCCGCGTCGCTGCTCAATTCGCTCGTCGCAATACTAATGCCGCTGCTGCTGGTAAAGATGTGCGGCATGACGGACGGCGAGGCGGTAGGCATGTACGGCGTCGCGGCGGGGATGGCGGTGCCCATACTGTTCATCCCTTCCTCGCTGATAGGCAGCATAGCCGTGGTGCTCGCCCCGGAACTTTCCGAAAACTACTACAAAAACAGGACGGAGCTGTTAAAGGCGGACGTAGAAAGGTCGCTGCGCGCAGCCGCCCTGATAGCGTTCGCGCTCATCCCGCTGCTGTTCGCCGCGGGCAAGGCGGCGGGCGAAGTGCTGTTTTGCGACAGCCTGAGCGGCGAAATAGTCGAAAACTGCTGCTGGATGCTGCTGCCAATGTGCATATCGATGATAACGGGCACGGTATTAAATTCCATGAACAGGGAAAGGGCGACGCTTATAAACTACTTTGCCGGCGCCGCGGCGATGCTGATATGCCTTGCCGCGCTGACGCCCGCCGTGGGAGTATATTCTTACCCCGCCGGGCTCGCCGCAAGCTACGTGATAACTTCGGCGCTCAACATGCGCCTTTTGAAAAAACTGTGCCCTGGCACAAAGCTCGCGGGATACGCGGCGCGCGCGGCGTTCGCGTGCGCGCTGAGCTGTGCGTTCGGCAGATTGTTCACGCAGACAATGGAAAACTTTTTGCCGCCGTTAGCCTGCCTGTTTGCGGGAGGGGCGGCGACCGCGCTGTTCACCGCAGTCGCGCTGCTTGCAATGAAAACTTACTCGTTATTCCCCATAGTAAATGCGGTAAAAGGCAGAATTTCCACCATAAAACGGCAAAAATCGGCGCAAAAACGCTGACGATAACATAACAATAAAAATTGGCATACCAAAACGGACGGCGCAAACGCCGTCCGTTTTGGTTTCATTTGTTTTTGAAATAATTTTTTACGAGGGGCAACACGTCCTTGAGCTGCTTGCACGCGAGCGCCGTCAAAAACGCGCCGAACAGCCTGCCCAAGATATCCGAGGGCAGGTACGCCGCGGCGAGCGCGCCCGAAACGGACAGGAGCACGGCGGGTATGATAACGGGGAGCGTGCCCCGAGTGCGCAGCAGCCCGTTGCCCGAATGTATCTTTAAACTTATAAGCGACATCGGCAAAAAGGCTATAAGGTTTGCCGCCTGGGCTATGTGCTGTTCAGTCCCCGCAAACAGCGTGAGCGCGGGGATGAGCACCGTTCCCCCGCCCATGCCCATTCCGCCCAGCAGCCCCGACACAAAGGCGAACGACAATATTATTATAAAGCTCACGCGAGCACCATCCTTATGCCCGCGGCGAACATCACCGCTATGAACAACAGTTTTACCGCGGTGAGCGGCAGCCTGTTCAAAAATAGCGCGCCTGCGGCGCCTCCCGCAGCCATGCCGACCGCCGCCGGCAAAAACACGGACGGCAGCGCGTAGCCCGCCGCAAAATACGCCACGGCGCCCGCAAGGCTCACCGGGGCAATGACGAGTATCGCCGTCGCGTGGGCGCACTTTTCCTTTAAGCCGCACGCCCCTGCAAGCAGCGGAACGGCTATCATGCCGCCCCCTCCGCCGAAGAGCCCGTTGGCTATACCCACCGCCGCGCCGGCGGCTATGCCCGTAAATAACTTTTTTGTCACCCGCATATGCCCTTTTTCGTCCCGCGTCCGGGGCGCTCCTTAAAAAAGTTTGCACATTTTGAATAAATTTAACCGTTTTTTCATTCAATTAGCAAGTAAATTGCTTGCGTATAATCACCTTTTATATTAAAATATCATAGTACGGTTTTTAAAGTTCAGTGCTTTACAACAAATAAATGCAGGTGTTATATGTACAAAAAAAGATATCACTTAAAATCCCGGACGAGGAAAATAGGCATAGCCCTTTTATCGGGCGTGATGGCCCTGTCTTTGGGCCTTGCCGCGGCATGCACGACCACCGATGACGACGACGATTCGAGCAGCGGCGAAACGACTTCCTCCACCACGGACAAACAGACCATTTTAAACGGCAACTTTGAATTCTTTGGCGACAGCGAAGACAAGACGCACATCATCTACACGCCGGACAGCTGGACGGCATCCGCCGCCGGCAGAACGAACTACGTTATGAACGGCATAATAAATACCAGCAAAGCCGGCTGGGGCAAGATGGCTGCGGACGACCTCGCGGAAAGGCTTGAATATAACGACGAGCTCGACACGGACGACGAAGATTACGAAGACGAATATGTGGACTACAACGGGATGCGCGTGCGCGACATCCTGTACGCCAACCCGCACACCGCCCTCTATGAGGACGCCGAGGGCGGCGACAAAGCCCTCATATCCAACCCATACACCCACAATATGATAGTAGAGGGCGAGCCCGGCGAAGAAAAATATTACTACCTTAACGACGACGGCGAAAAGACGGCGCTCGTGGAGGGCGACGACGGGCTGTTCTATAAGGACAAGGACAAAGAGGAAGTCTTTGAGAGCCACGTTTTGATGCTCCACAACTACGTCAACAGCGACGTAGACAAGACGGAGGGCACGGACGGCGAACAGGTATATGACTACGACAGCTACGGCACGGCGCAGACATACACCTCCGCTTCCACCGTCACGCTCGAACCCAACACGGCGGCAGAGATATCCGTATGGGTAAAGACGTCCGACCTGATGTTCGACCGCAACGGCGAAACCCCGAGCGAAGCGCTCGGCGCGTTCGTCACGGTGACCCAGACTGTCGGCGGCAACGAGATAGACGAATTTACGATAGACGCGATAAACACCGCGGGCGTCACCGACAACAACGGCTGGGTACAGTTCACCATATTCGTACAGGGCTGCGACTTTGCCGCGAGCACCGTTCAGGTGGAACTCGGCCTGGGCCACGCCAAGGGCAGCGACGACTTTTCCGAGACGGTGGAAGGTTACGCCTTCTTTGACGATCTGACCTGCACGCTCTATCCCTCTATGGAGGACAGCGAAAATTACAACGACGCCAAAGACGACGGCGAGCTCGACGGCACCACCTGCACGCTGATGAGCGAAGCCGATGAAAAGATATTCAGCTACGACGACCATAAGGGAGACGGATACTACTATATAGACCTCGCCTCCGGCAGCTCTAAAGACGCGACTGCCATAGGCAGCGCGACGGTATCCGCACAGCTCACCGAAGACGACGACCACTACGTCACTTCGAGCAAGCAGCCCTCATTCTACGGCGTTACGGAAAAGACGCCTGAAAAAGGGCTCTTGAACCACAACCTTGACATATCCACCGCAAACGACGTGGTGGCGGCATTCGACCTTGCGGACATCGCCGCGAGCATAAAGAGCGCCTCCTCCGCCGTGCCTGGCGCGAGCAAGTACACTTCAAGGATAACCGACGCGCTTGAAAGCGCTTCCGCCCTTCCCGGCGCGGACGAAAACGGCAAGGCGCTGATGATACTCTCTTCCCGCGGGGCGGCATATACCGCAAACATAACGGGCACGGAGGTTGACGGCAAAAACACCTTCACCGTGGGCGCGGAAGAATACAAGATAGTTTCCTTCTGGGTAAAGACCTCCGACATGGACGGCTTCAGCGCGGCGACCATCAGGTTATACGACGTGGCGGACGACGACACTTCGGCATCGCTTGCGGTAGACACCACCGACGTTACGTTTGACGTCGGCGACGAAAAGGACATCTATAACGGCTGGGTGCAGTGCTTCTTCTTTGTATCCAACCCCTTGGAAGAGGAAAAGACCTTTGCGATAGATTTCAGCTTCGGCAACTCTGCCATAAAGGACACCACCGCCTCTTCCTATAAATCGGGATATGCGGCGCTCACCAATATACAGACGTTTGACATCACCGACAAAGACATATTCTCGCTGGCGACCACCGGCACTTACGCGGCAAGCTTCTCCTTTGAAACTACCGACAACACGTCCAACAACGTGATGGACGAAGTTTACGGGGCGCTCAGCAACGAGATAAAGAACAACCTTGTTTCCCGCCCTGCATCCTATAACGGCGTAAACGGCGCGAGCGCGTCCGTCGTATATAAGGATAAAGTCGATTCGGCGGGCTACGACAAGCGCAACGGTAACGAATACGCCGGCCTTGTAAACAAGGAATACTTTAAAAACTACCTTGAAAACGCAAGCCAAGACAACAGCAAATTTGCATGGCTCGAAGCGGTGCTCGATCAGCCTATAACCGCGGAAGTCATAGCAAACGCGGAACAGATATGGAACGAACTGTTCGGCACGGAGACGATACAGCCCCTTCTTATCGTGAACGCGGTAAGGACGATAGGCGAAACGGCGGCAATGAACTACGGCTTTATAGCCGACGACTCCACCACCGTCGCTTCCTCCGGCTATCAGGCGATAACGGTAAGGGTAAAGGTGAGCAAGGGCGCCGTAGCCTACGTATACCTCACCGATCCCAAAGACAATACCGAGATATCTTCCTTTGAGCTTCCCGCCTACAGCTTCTGGTATGACAGCCTGGGCAACGTGCTCGACGGCGAACCCGACTACGACGACGACAACTACGACACGCGCGACCATGTAGTTTACTACCTGCAGGACAACGGGCTGTATCAGGACAAGGAAGGCAAACTGTTCGCAAACATGTACAACTACACGAGGCAGTACACGGACGAACAGGCAAGCTACTACGCAAAGGGCGCTTCCGAAGCGACGAACTTTGAAGACCTTGACGAAAACACCATATACTATATAAGTGCGGAAGAGGCCAAGAAGGATGACGGCGTACAGTCGCCCCACTACCTTGCGGCAACCAATTCCGACGGCACAGAGACGAAGGTATTCAGCTACTTTGACGGAGCTTACCACTACATCATCAGCGAAAAGGATGATGACGGCAATGTGACGATATCCTACTCCGACCCCGTTGAAAACTTTGATACGAGCAAAGCCGCGCTCAGGTATGACAATACGGCGAGCGGCAGGCAGCTTTCGACGGTGATAGACGGCAGGTACGATATAAACGGCAAACTGTTCGGCGGATACGATCCCAACAACCTCAGCGCCGATCAGCTCGCCTCGCTCGGCTACGATGCAAACCGCAACTACGTTGCAGACAAGTGGCAGACGGTGACGTTCTTTGTACACACCGGCGACGAGAGCAAGTCCTACAACGTTGAGCTGTGGAGCGGCGAAAGGGATGAAAGCGGCGTAAGCGCCGACGGCGACGGCTTTGTTGCCAACAAGCAGACGGGCAGCGTTCCCGGCAGCTATGTGGCATTCGACTACAGCAACATCACCGTGGATTCCGATTCCTACACCGGGCTCATCACCGAATACACCGATAACGTCATCCGCAAGTATGTTGAGCTGTTCAGCTCCAAGGGGCTGCTCGACAAAGGCACCGTTGCCGAAGCGGGCAAGAACATCGCCTACTTTGAAGAGCTGTTCGACGGCTTTGTTGCGGACGGCAAGCTGAAGGATGCCGACAGGCCCACCGCTTACGACGCGATGTACTACACCTACTCCCTCTACGACGACGCGGGCTACATTCCCTACAATGCGGACACCGCCGCCGAGGGCGAGACCGGCTACGACTATTCGGCAGACGACTACAGCGAGACGCTCGTATACCTTGCATACAACGACGAGGGCAACAATTCCACGAACGTATTCGTAGACTTCTCTGCGACCAACGTGACCGTTGAAAAGGGCACCGCCGATTCCGACGAAGACACCGACGACGAAGAGACCACGAACAACACCAACGTATGGCTGCTCGTTGCTTCCATACTGCTCGCGGTAGCGCTCATCTTCACGCTGTTGTCCATGCTCGTAAGGGATCTGCTCAAGAGAAAGCGCAAGACGCGCAAGCACACCGAGCGCAACGTGTACGCAGGTAAGCGCAAGCACTACATCCGCAAGCTCGGACTTGTGGAAGAGGCTCCCGCGACCGACGGCGAAGGCGAGGCAAATGCCGACGTGACCGAGGCGGACGTACAGCCCAAAGAAAGCGAAACGCAGGCTCCCGCTGAGGAACAACAGCCCGCAGACGGCGAAGAACAGGCTCCCGCGGAAGAACAGCCCGAAGAGAGCGCCGAAGCTGCAGAGGCTGACGAAGCTGCTCCCGAGCAGACGGAAGAGAGCCCTGCCGAATCCGAAGGCGACAAGCCCGAAGAAAACAAATAAATGAGCCACAAGGCTTAAAAAGGCGCCCGCGCAATAATTTGCGCGGGCGCCTTGATTTATCTGTTGCCGTATTTAACTGTGCACAAATCTATTCTTTATAACTTTAAATCGCCATATGAAAGGCGGCCGGCATACGCCGACCGCCCGAAAATATTTATGCAATTAAACTTTTACAAAACTATACTGTAATGGAATAAAAACGCAACGTTTTTACAGTACAAAGCGCAGTCCCTTGGGGTAGTGGTTTTTTGCCACGCCGCCGGATATTTTTACCCAGCCGAGCGGGAAGCCCTTATACGCACACACCGCCCATCCGCTGCCGCCGCATTCAAAGGTAGACCCGCCGAGATAGGTCTTTGCGGTCGCTTCATCGACGTTAAAAAACGCTGCCTGCCCTTCTTTTAAGCACATGGCGAGCGAGTGGGAAGGTTCAAACCTGCCTTTTACAAATTCGCCCAGCCTGACGCCTGCGCGCAGCGTCTGCAACCGCGACACGGGAATGCCCTGCGGAAGGGAATACAACACCTCGCCCGCGAGGTACAGATTTTTAAACCGCACGTTCAAAAACCGACTTTCAAAGCTACGGTAGAGCTTTTCCCTTTCCCCGAGCTTTGAAGGCGGCGCGGGGGCAAAGTCCGCCCGCTCGCCGCCGTCTTTTTGCAGCAGGGCGGCAAAGTGACCCTCCCCGCGGACTTTGTGCGGGTACAACTTTTCCTGCCGTACAAGGGTATAATTTTTGTGCCTCTGCAAAAAGTCCTGCACGGTGCGCTCGTCCTCTTCCTCTGAAAAAGTGCAGGTGGAATAGACCATGCTGCCGCCCGCCCTTAAGAGCGCGTCGGCGCTTTCAAGTATATCCGCCTGCCTGCGCGCGCACATCTCCACGTTCTGCGGGCTCCATTCGCCTACGGCGGCCTCCTCCTTTTTGAACATCCCCTCGCCCGAGCAGGGCGCATCGACGAGCACGGCGTCAAAGCACGCGGGATATGTTTTTGCAAGCGCCGCAGGCGCGGACACGGTGACTACGGCATTTTTTATACCCATGCGCTCCGCGTTCTGCGAAAGCACCTTTGCGCGCGAAAAATTTATTTCGTTTAAAAATAGCACGCCTTCGCCGCACATCTGCGCCGCAAGCTGCGTTCCCTTGCCGCCCGGTGCGGAACACAAGTCGATAACGTTTTTGCCGCGTATGCCGCTGAGAAGGGGCGCTGCGCACATTGCGGAAGGTTCCTGCACGTAGTAGAGCCCGGCAGCGTGTTCTATATACAGCCCGGGCCTCTCTTCACGGATATAAAACCCCTCTTTGCACCACGGTACCGCGCCGTCGCACGGGAAGGGGCACAGCTCCTTAAAACGCGATACATCCGTTTTGAGTGTATTTACGCGCACGGCGCGCGCTGCAGGCTGCGCGTAGGAAGAAACAAAGGCATCGTATTCCTCCCCGAGGGATGCGCGCATGCGAGCCAAAAATTGCTGCGGAAGGGCGTTCATACGAGCAGCTCCTCCAGCTCTTCGAGCGTGATGATGCGCAGCCCTTCCATTGCCTGAGCCGCGCGCGTCCTTGTGGATGCGTCGCCCGCCGGCGCGCAGTAGACGTTGCAGAGCGCAAGTTTTTGGGTGTACTCGCCGCCCGCGGCATATATCCCGTCCAACAGCCTCTTAGACAGCGCCAGCTCATCCTCCACGCAGCGCGCAAAGTTGAATATCCTGCCCTTGAGCCTGCCTTCCGGGCGGCGCTTTTTGCGCGATAAGTAGATATAAAAATCCCTGCGGGCGCGGCTGCGCTCCTCCTTTTCCGCGCGGCGGCTCTCCGTATAGCGGGAATATTCCTGCGAGCGCGGCTTTACGATGGCGTTGTTTTGCAGCCTGCCGTGCGTTATGCCCAGCTTTTTTTCAAGGGCGGCAAAGCCGCACCCGTTGCGCCTGCACATCTCCTGCGCTATGCGCATGGTGGCGTATGCGTCGTCTGCGGCACGGTGGGGAGTGAACTCCACGTTCAGATCCTTGGTGATGTATTCCAGCCCGTACTGGCGGGAAAAACCGCCCGTCATTGTCATATATAAAAGCTGCGTATCCGAAAATTCAAAGTCGAACGACGGCAGCTTGAAGCGGCGCGTTTCAAGGTTCAAATAGTTTACGTCGTTATAGGTGGCATGCCCCGCAACTATGTTGTTCTTATCTTCCAAAAGCGCCTTTATTTTGGGATATACGGCGCGGAAATCGGGGTACTTTTTAAAATCTTCATATTTATACGGCAAAACGAGCCCCTTTTCGCCCTTGGAGTCCGTGAGGTGAAAAGCGCCCTTGGGATTTATAAGGATATCTTCCTTTTTTATGATATTGAAATGCTCGTCGCACAGCACATAGCCGAACGCGCATATCTTTGCCGACGTCTTGAATACGCTGGCGCACTCTATATCAAAAAACACAAGATCCATAAAAAACCTTCCCGTTGCCCTTTTGCCATTGCATTATACCACAACGGCAAAAAAATATCAATACATTGCCGCACGCAAAAAGATAAGGCGGCTTAAAAAGCCGCCTTGCGTTTATTTAACGGGTTTGATGTATTCCTTGCCGCCCATATACTTGCGGAGCACTTCGGGGATGAACACGCTGCCGTCTTGCTGCAGGTGATTTTCAAGGAAAGCGATGAGCATCCTGGGGGGAGCGACCACCGTATTGTTGAGCGTATGGGCAAATTCGTTTTTGCCCGTCTTTGAATTTTTGAACTTTATGCCCAGCCTGCGCGCCTGCGCGTCCGTGAGGTTGGAGCAGCTGCCCACTTCAAAATACTTCTTTTGGCGGGGGCTCCACGCCTCTACGTCCAGGCTGCGGTATTTAAGGTCGGCAAGGTCGCCCGAACAGCACACGAGCGTGCGCACGGGTATGCCCATGGATACGAACAGCTCCACGGTGTACGACCACAGCTTTTCATACCAATAGTCGCTCTCTTCGGGCTTGCAGACGACTATCATCTCCTGTTTTTCAAACTGGTGGATACGGTATATGCCGCGCTCTTCTATGCCGTGGGCGCCCTTTTCCTTGCGGAAGCAGGGCGAATAGGACGTGAGCGTCAAAGGAAGTTTCGCCTCGTCTATGACGGTGTTCATAAAGCGGCCGATCATAGAGTGTTCGGAAGTGCCTATAAGATACAGATCCTCACCCTCTATCTTGTACATCATGCCGTCCATCTCTTCAAAGCTCATGACGCCGGATACGACGTCGCTGCGGATCATGAACGGGGGAATGACGTATGTGAAGCCCTTATCTATCATAAAGTCGCGGGCATAGGTCAAAACGGCGGAGTGAAGGCGAGCAACGTCGCCCAAAAGATAGTAAAAGCCGTTGCCGGAAGTCCTTCTTGCACTGTCTAAATCTATACCGCCGAGGCGCTCCAATATATCCACGTGATAGGGTACTTCAAAGGGTTTTTCCTTTGCTTCGAGGTAGGTGTTCCACTGCACGTTCTCGCTGTCGTCCCTGCCTATGGGCACGTCGTCGGCGATGATGTTGGGGATCGCCATCATGTCCCTTTTGAGCTGCGCCTCTATCTCTGCCTGGCGCGCCTCTATGGCGGCGACGCGGTCGTTATTCTCCTTTACCTGCAGCTTTACGTCTTCGGCTTCCTGCTTTTTGCCCTCCTTCATAAGGGCGCCTATCTGCTTTGAAAGGGTATTGCGCTTTGCCCTCCTTTCATCGCCTTCGCGCTGCAGCGCGCGCTTTTCCGCGTCGAGGGCGATAACTTCGTCCACGAGCGGAAGTTTTTTATCCTGAAATTTCTTTTTGATGTTTTCTTTGACGAGGTCGGGATTTTCCCTTATGAGGTTGATGTCTATCATTAAAAAGCTCTCCTGTAAATATGCTTAAATTATAAACCAAAAAAAAGGCAAAAGCAATTAAAATAGACGAATACGCGCTATTCTGTTGAAAAAAAAAGCCCTTCGTGGTATACTGTAAGGGAATAAAACGAACTCGCCTTTAAATGCGCCTTTTTTATGCCTTGGCGTTCATCGTCGAAGAAATGACTTTAACGCAGCCTGTGCAGTAAATCCCTGCTTTAAATCGGGTTCGTATTGCTCCTTACAGTATAATAAAACAGCAAATTATTTTTTAAGGAAACGCAATGAGTAAATTTGTATATAAAAAGGGTTCCGCGGTGACGCTCTCCGGCGAAGAGGCGCTTACGGACGCCGCCGAAACCGCGGAAAAGACGGAATCCCCCGCCGAAGGCGCACCGCCCCCTGAGGGTACAGACGCCACGCACGGCGACGCCGCGCAGCCCGTAAGCGAGAGCGCGGCCGATGACTACGACGACGAGGATTTTGACAAGGATAAACTTGTAAAATACTTCCGCCGCCACCCCAAAAACAAGATAAACACGCATGTGGAGAGGTATTCGCCCGACATAGACAGGGGGCTCACCTCCGCCCAGGTACAGAAGAGATTTTCGCAGTTTTTGTTCAACGACACGAACAAGAAATATTCAAAATCCTATGCGAGCATTTTCATAGGCAACATCTGCACGTTCTTCAACCTGCTGTGCCTTATAGCATTTATCGCGCTCATACTTGCGGGCACCAAGGGGATAACGAACTACCTTGTCATCTTTATAACGACCGCCAACATTGTTATAGGCATAATCCAGGAGATACGCTCCAAGCTCTCCATAGACAAACTATCCATCCTGGCAGCCAACACCGCCAAAGTGCTGCGCGAGGGCGAGATCACGGACGTCCCTTTGAGCGAGATAGTTTTAGACGACATAATACTGCTTGAAACGGGCAATCAGGTGCCCGCCGACTGTATACTCGCCGAAGGCAGCGTAGAGGTCAACGAATCGCTTTTGACGGGCGAGAGCATATCGGTAAAAAAGAACGCCGGCGACATTTTGTATGCGGGCAGCTTTATATCCAGCGGCAGCGGAAAATTCCGCGTTGAAAAGGTCGGCAAGGAGACCTACCTGCAAAAGCTCACCTCCAAGGCGAAGAAATACAAGCGTCCCAATTCCGAGCTGATGAACAGCACGAAGTGGATAATAAAGGCGATAGGCGTGCTGATAATACCCATCGCCATAGGCATATTCCTGACCACCTATGCAAACGCCACGCCTGCGGACGCGGAGGGCATAGGCGAATGGATATTTTCGCCGCGCGTCAACTACGCCATACAGCGCACGTGCACGGTGGTGATAGGCATGATACCTTCCGGCATGCTGCTTTTGACTTCCATGGCGCTTGCGGTGGGCGTGATAAGGCTTGCAAAGCACAACACGCTGGTGCAGGATCTGTATTCGCTTGAGATGCTGGCGCGCGTAAACGTGCTCTGCCTTGACAAGACGGGCACTATAACGGACGGCAGGATGCGCGTGAGCGACTGCATAATTTTAAATACCGTAGCCGAATACACGTTGGACGACATCATGGGTTCCATGCTCGCCGCCCTTGACGACAACAACCAGACATCCATCGCCCTGTACAATCACTTCGGCCACAGCGACAAACTTTCGCCCGTGGCAAAGATACCCTTTTCCTCCAAGAGAAAACTTTCCGCCGTGACGTTTGACGAGGCGGGCACCTTCCTGTTCGGCGCACCCGAATTTGTTTTGAAGCCGCTGCCTGCCAAAGTGGAAAGAATAATGAAGCAATATGCGCAGATGGGCATGCGCGTTTTGGTGCTGGCGCACTCCGCTTCGCCCATCGTCGGCGATAAGATACCCGCGGTGTTAAAGCCCGTGGCGATAATTTCCATAGCCGACAACATCCGCGAGGACGCCATAGAGACGATAAAGTGGTTCCGCGAGAACGACGTGAACGTAAAAGTCATATCCGGCGACAACCCCGTGACCGTTTCCGAAGTGGCAAGGCGCGCGGGGATAGCGGGCGCGGAAAAATTCATATCGCTTGAAGGGCTCAACGACAAGGAAGTGGAAAATATAGCCAACAGCTATACGGTGTTCGGCAGGGTCACGCCCGAACAGAAGGCGGTGCTGGTGCGCTCCATAAAGGCCGAGGGCAACACCGTTGCGATGACGGGCGACGGCGTAAACGACATACTCGCCTTAAAGGAAGCCGACTGCGCCATTTCCGTTGCGTCCGGCAGTGAGGCGGCAAGGAACGTGAGCCACCTTGTTTTGATGGACAACAACTTCAATTCAATGCCCAAGATAGTTGCCGAGGGCAGGCGCGTTATCAACAATATAAAGAACTCCTCTTCGCTCTACCTTATGAAGACGCTGTTCACCACCATACTTGCGGCGCTGTGCATATTCATGAGCGAACCCTACCTGTTCATGCCGGCAAACGTGCTGCTGTTGGAAGTGTGCGTGATAGGCGTGCCCTCCTTCTTCCTTTCGCTGCAGCCGAACAATTCAAGGGTGCAGGGCAAATTTATAACGCACGTAATGAGCCGAGCCGTGGCGGGCGGGGCACTGATGATAATGTGCGTGATGGCGATGTATATCACCGGCGTTGCCGATGCGGCGGAGTTCGGGCAATACAGGCAGGCGATGTGCATGATAGCGCTGACGTTCAGCGGGCTCGTCATGCTGTACCGCGTATGCCAGCCGTTCAACGCATACAGACTGGTGCTCTTCCTGTCCATGCTGGCTGTGGCGGTGGTCTGCTACGCGGTGCCGCAGCTTGCCGGGCTGCTGTACAGCGGATGGAGCGGCCTTGCGTGGGACTATGCGAAAGTGCTCGTAATAGTGGTTGCGATAGAGGCGGCATTCCCGCTGTCTTCGGCGCTTATAAAGATAATGGAGATAATAATGCCGTCTTCGACCGGCAACGCCAAAAAGACGGCAAAGCCTGCAAACGTAAGGTGATCGTACTCTACGGTAATAATACAACCGATAAAATATGCAGAAAGCGCCGCGGCCCAAGCCGCGGCGCTTTACCGTAATATTGCGTTTGCCCTGCAAATCATTCCTCGCCGTTATTTTCCGAAGGCTCCTCTGCGACCTCCGCCACGTCCTCCGCGGTGGGCTCTTCGGGCACTTCCGCCTCCGCCTCGTCGTCACGCTCGGTGACGGCCACGGTGGCAACGGAACCCTCTTTGAGCTTCATCAGGCGCACGCCGCGCGTATTGCGGCCGATGAGGGAGATATCCGAACAGTGCATGCGTATTATGACGCCTGCATCCGAGATCATCATTATATCGTCCTCTTCCGTCACCTGTTTGAGGTTTACGAGTTTACCCGTGGCTTCGTTAAACACGCCCGCCTTGATGCCCTTGCCTGCCCTGCCCTGCAAGCGGTAGTCTTCCACGGACGAGCGCTTGCCGTAGCCGTTGGAGGTGACGGTGAGCACGTCCTTGCCCTCGTCCACCACGAGCATATCCACGAGCCTGTCGCCTTCCGAAAGTTTCATCGCCTTTACGCCGGCGGTATCCCTGCCCATTGCACGCACGCCGCTTTCGGGGAAGCGTATGCACTTGCCTTCGGACGAGGCAATCATCAGCTCGCTCTCGCCAGACGTAAACTGGACGGAGATGAGCTCGTCGCCCTCGTTGAGCCTAATGGCTATCTTGCCGTTCTTGTTTATGTGGAAGAATTCTTCCACCTTGGTCTTTTTGATAAGCCCGCCGCGCGTTGCAAAGGCTATAAAGCCCTCTTCCCCCTCTTTTAAGGGGATCATCGCGGTGATCTTTTCTTCCTGGGCGATGCGCACGATGTTGACTATCGCCCTGCCGCGCGCAGTACGGGCGGCTTCGGGTATTTCATACCCCTTTATGGAGTACACCTTGCCGAAGTTGGAAAAGAGCAGTATGTCGTCGTGAGTGGAGGCGACGAACATCCTTTCCACAAAGTCTTCGTCCTTGGGCCTGTGGGCGGTGACGCCCATGCCGCCGCGGTGCTGCGCCTTGTATTCCGCCACGGGAAGGCGCTTTACATAGCCCGAATGCGTGAGCGATATTACGACGTTTTCCACAGGGATGAGGTCGGCGTCCTCTATCTCGCCGTAGTCCACGGCAATCTCCGTCCTGCGGGGGGAAGGATACCTCTTTTTTATGTCAAGAAGGTCGTTCTTTATAATTTCCAGCACCCTGCTCTCGTGGGTGAGTATGTCGTTGAAATCGGCTATCTGCGCTTCGAGCTGGGAGAGCTCGTCGGTGAGCTTGTCCACTTCGAGGTGGGAAAGGCGGTACAGCCTGAGTTCGGCTACGGCGTTTGCCTGCCTTTCGTCCAGCACGAAGTTTGCCATCAGCTTTTCCACGCAGTCGGTCTTGTCCTTGGCGGTCTTGCATATCTCCACCACCTCGTCTATGCTCGCCTGGGCTATGACGAGGCCGCGCAATATGTGGGCGCGCTCTTCCGCCTTGCCGAGGTCGAACCTTGTCCTGCGGGTGATGATGTCCTTTTGATGTTCAAGATAGTAGTATATGCACTCCCTTAAATTGAGTATCTTGGGCGTGCCGTCCACCAGGGCGAGCATTATTATGCCGTCGGACACCTGCAGGTTGGTGTGCTTGTACAAAAGGTTCAAAACGACCTGCGCGTTGGCGTCCTTTTTGACCTCTATGACGATGCGCATGCCGTCGCGGTCGCTCTCTTCGCGGATGTCGGAAATGCCCTCTATGCGCTTATCCTTTACAAGGTCGGCTATCGTCTCTATAAGTTTTGCCTTGTTGACCTGATAGGGAATTTCGGAAACTATGATGCGCGTGCGCGTCTGGCTGCCGCTCTGATAGTCCTCTATTTCGCACTTGGAGCGGATTATGATATTGCCGCGCCCCGTGCGGTATGCCTTGCGTATGCCGCTGCGCCCCATTATCATCGCCCCGGTGGGGAAGTCGGGCGCGGGGATGTACTGCATGAGCTCGTCCACGTCTATATCCGGCTTATCTATCATGGCAATGACGCCGTCTATGACTTCGCCGAGGTTGTGGGGCGGTATGTTGGTCGCCATTCCGACGGCTATGCCGTCCGAACCGTTGACGAGCATGTTGGGGAAGCGGGAAGGCAGCACCGTGGGCTGCATGCCCGTATCGTCGAACGTGGGGTAGAAGTCAACAGTCTCTTTATCGAGGTCGCGCAGCATCTCTGCGGCGAGCTTGGAAAGCCTTGCCTCGGTATACCTCATCGCCGCGGGGGGATCGCCGTCCACCGAACCGAAGTTGCCGTGCCCGTCCACGAGCGGGAAATTTATCGAAAAGTCCTGCGCGAGCCTTACGAGCGCGTCGTATACCGAGCTGTCGCCGTGGGGATGGTATTTACCGAGGCAGTCGCCGACTATACGCGCGCACTTGCGGAAGGGCTTATCGTTATACAGTCCGAGTTCGTGCATGGAATAGAGTATCCTGCGGTGAACGGGTTTAAGGCCGTCGCGCACGTCGGGAATAGCGCGGGATACGTTTACCGCCATGGCATAAGCTATGAACGAACGCTTGAGCTCTTCATCCACCTCCACGTCCAGAAGTTTGGTCATGGAGAGCGTCTTTTTAAATTCTTCGGTGAGTTCCGGGCTGGTTTGCTTTTTTGCCATAACTCCTCCTTACACGTCCAGCTCTTCCACGAGCTTGGCGTTTTCTTCTATAAACTTGCGCCTGAGTTCGGGCTGTTCGCCCATTAAAAGGGCAAACATCTTATCCGCCTCCACCGCGTCTTCCACGTTGATCCTTACGAGCGTGCGCTTTGCGGGATTCATGGTGGTCTCCCACAGCTGTTCCTTGTTCATTTCGCCGAGGCCCTTATAGCGCTGAAGTTCAAACTTGCCGCTGTAGCTGTTCCTGAAATCTTCCAGCGCCTTGTCGTCGTAGAGGTATTTGTCCTCTATGCCCTTGCCCGACACCTTATAGAGGGGCGGCTGCGCGGCGTACACGTGCCCGTTTTCCACGAGCGGGCGCATATAGCGGAAGAAGAACGTCAAAAGCAGTATCCTTATGTGGCTGCCGTCCACGTCGGCGTCGGTCATTATTATTATGCGGTCGTAGCGCAGCTTGCTCTCGTCAAAGTTTTCCTGTATGCCGCAGCCGAAGGCAGTTATCATCGCCTTTATCTCTTCGTTTTCCAGCACGCGGTTTATGCGCACCTTTTCCACGTTGAGTATCTTGCCGCGCAGCGGAAGTATCGCCTGGAAGCGCCTGTCGCGCCCCTGCTTTGCCGTGCCGCCCGCCGAATCGCCTTCGACTATATATATCTCGCACAGTTCGGGGCGCTTGTCCGAACAGTCGGCAAGTTTGCCGGGCAGCTTGGTGCTCTCCAGCACGCCCTTGCGGCGCGTCTCCTCACGGGCGAGCCTTGCGGCGTCGCGCGCGCGCTGCGCGGTTATGCAGCGCATGACGAGTTCCTTAGCCTCGGCAGGGTGCTCTTCAAGGTACGTGCCGAACTTTTCCACGGTCGCCTTGTATACAAAGCCCCTCACATAGGTAGAGCACAGCTTTGCCTTGGTCTGGCTCTCGTACTGGGCGTCGGCGATCTTTACGGAGACGACCGCCGTGATGCCCTCGCGCACATCCTCGCCGGAGAGCTTATCGTTCTCCTTGAGCACGTTAAGGCGATGCCCCGCGTCGTTTATGACCTTTGTGAGCGCCGATTTGAACCCCTCTAAATGCGTGCCGCCGTCCGGCTGGCGAATGTTGTTGGAAAAGGGGAAAATCTGTTCGGAATAGCCGTCGTTGTACTGAATGGCGATCTCAAGGAATTTATCGTCGCCTTCGGAATCTTCAAAGTAGACGGGCCTTTCAAACAGCACTTCCTTGCCCTTGTTTATATCCTCTATAAAGTGCACAACGCCGCCTTCATAGCAGAATGTGTCCGTGCGGGGCTTTTCCCCGCGCAGGTCGGTGAGCGTGAGCGTTATGCCCTTGTTGAGGTAGGAAAGCTCCCTTAAAAGCGTGCGCAGGGTATCGTAGTTGAACTCCACAGTCTCGAACACGGTGGCATCCGGGTGGAAGGATATGAGCGTGCCCGTCTCTTGCGTGTCGCCAACTATTTTAAGTGGCTCTTCGGGAATGCCGCAGTGATATACCTGCCTGTAGCGGTGCCCGTTTTGGCACACTTCGGCAACGAGGGTATCGGCGAGCGCGTTCACGCAGGAGACGCCCACGCCGTGCAGGCCGGAGGATATCTTGTACCCGCCGTGCTTGTTGCCGCCGCCGAACTTGCCGCCCGCGTTGAGGTTGGTGAGCGCGAGCTCCACGCCCGAAATGCCCTCCTGCTCGTTGATGCCCGTGGGGATGCCGCGGCCGTTGTCCTTAACCACGCAGGAGCCGTCCTGCGTTATGGTGACGTCTACGCGGGTGCAGTAGCCCGCGAGCGCTTCGTCGATGGAGTTGTCGATGACCTCCCTTACAAGACCGTGAAGGCCCTTTTCGTCGGTCGTACCGATGTACATGCCGGGATTCTCGCGCACGGGTTCGAGACCTTTGAGTGCAACGAGGCTGTTGGCATCGTAGTTGTTTTGTACCTTTTCGGGCATAAGCAAATCACCTCACACAAACCGATTAAAAATCTTGATATATTTTTTACTTTTCCATTATACCATATTATATAGTAGCTGTCAACTTTTAGCGGCATTTTCGCCCTTCGCGGGCATACAAAACGCACGCCGTGCACATACTTTTTTAAACGAAAAAAGGGGGAAAGACGAAGATGCTTTACGGCAAGGGTAGCGGCGGTTTTTTTGTGTGCAGGCAGAACATTGCGGGCGGCTTTGAATGCCCCGCTTGCGGCAACCACGTGTGCGAGGACTGCGCAAAAAAGAACGGCGGGCTGTGCCCGCACTGCCTGGAAAGGTTATACCGCATAAGCTGAAAAGGGCTGGGCGCAAATTTTTGCGCCCAGCCCTATCCGTATTTTTATTCAATTGCCGCAGCCATATTCCGCAAGCAAACCATTTAAACGCTCCTGCCACTTTGCTGCGTTTTTTTCATCGCCCTTCGCCTTGAAATAGTCGGCGCGCAGCGACACGAGCATGATAAACGCGGGCTCGTCCTCCATTATCTGCGGCACGTCGAACAGCATGGCTCCGTCGATGCCGTCAAGCCGCACGCCCTCCGCGAGCATACCCTGCACGGTCAGGACGCGCTCAAGCACCTGCCATTCCGCCGTATTTTTCGCGGCGCGGGAGATCAGAAGCGCGTCCGTGCCGCCGCCCGCGTAGTTTGCGGGAACGGCGTTAAGGATGAAAAGATAGAGCGACGACGGGGCGACGAAGGACAGCATGAGCACGACGCCGCCGCCCAAAAGCGCCATGCCGCCGAGCAGGGCAAAGAGAAAATTTGCCGCCAGCCCGCCTGCGGCGGTGACGATGAACGACCGCCTTATTTTTTTTGAGCTCTTGGGCACGACGGTGCATGCCGAAGGGCCGAACAAGCCGCTTTTGGAGAGCTTTACCCGCATGCCGCACGCCCTTCCGCACAGTATGTGCCCCGATTCGTGTATGAGCGAGGCGACGGGGAAAAAGGCAAAACACAGCACTATGTAGCCGGCAAGCTCCCACGCGCCGCCCTCCTTATAACAGAGCAGGCAGCCCGCGGCGGCAAGCGCGATGCTCAAAGCCGCTGCGACAGCGGTGAACAGCGCCCTCATTTTGCAAGCCCCTTTAAGATGACGTAGCCTTCAAGATTGTCGCTTTCGGACACGGTGAGTGCTGCCGCGCCGAAGCGGGCAAGGATGTTGTACAACAGCAGGCAGCCGCCCGCGATCACGTCCGCACGGCGCACGTCCATGCCCTTTACCAGTTTACGCTCTTCCGTGGTCATGGAGAGAAGGATATCCGCCTCCTCTTTGAGCCATGCCGCAGTGAGCACGGTGCCGTGCACCGCGTTCGGGTCATATTTTTCAAGCCCGAGAAAGACGGCGGCAAGGCTGGTGGCGGTGCCGCCCACGCCGTACATCTTATCGCGCGAAAGGTCGAGCGCGCCGTATTCCGCCAGCTTTTCCTCTATTACCGCCTGCAGGGCGGGCTTTTCCTGCCCTGCCATGTCGAACAGGCGTACGGTGCCTATGTTGACGCTCTTTGAATACGCCGTACTGCCCCCGCGGCGCACGGTTATCTCCGTGCTGGCGCCGCCGAGGTCGACTATACCCCCGTCCCGTCCGCCGAGGGCGCCGGCGAGCCCGCAGGCAGCCTCCTCTTCCCCGCTTATGACGTCTACGTCTATGCCGGTGAGCTCCTTTACGCGCGCGACGAACTCGCCACCGTTTGCGGCGGAGCGCACTGCCGCCGTGGCAAACACGTACGGAGTGCCCGCCCCGTTGAGCTCCGCGGCGGCGGCAAACAGCTGCACGGCGCGCGCGGTGCGCTCTATCGCCTCCGCACTTAAAACGCCCGTCTGCGCAAGCCCTTGGGAGAGGCGGGTGGTTTCTAACTGCTTATATAAAGTTTTTCCGTCCGCCATGACCATCAGGCGAACGGAATTGGAACCTACATCTATTGCCGAAATTTTCATACTATTCACTCAAAGCCGAAAAAGACGCGGAATGCCCCTTGGCAGACAGACGATTTTTATCTGCCGCGTACACGGCATGTTGCCGCACCGGTGAAATTTTAACCGCCTATGATGCCGAGCTTGATGGCAAGATCCTTCATTTTATCGAGATCTTCGTAATACTCCAACAAACTGTCGTAATCATCTATCTCCGATTCGAGCCGCGTATACTCTTCCTGTAACTGCTTTTTACGGTCATTGAGATCGACGATGACTACGAGCTGGTAGATCATTATCGCAACAAGCACGATGAGCAGCAGAACGGTAGCCACGGTGCCCGCCGCTATGAGACGGTTGCGCTTCTGTACATCCATTTGTTACCTCTTTTCACCAAAATAAAGGGCAAACGCGGGCGCGTCAGCGCTTTTTTACTATTTTGGTGCCTCTATTATACCATTTATTTATTAAAAATGCAACCATTACGTGCAAACTTTTGATATAAAGCGCCGCGCCGGCAAGGCAGGCGAGCACCATATACATGCGCATATCGGGAAAAGCGAAGGCTGCCGAACAGCCAACGAACATCGCGGTGAGCGCCGCGATATATAGGATGTCGCACGCCGCCGTGACAAGTTTGTCCCGCGGCGGTTTTAACGCCCTGCCTGCGGACGCGCGGATGACGTACAGGATGTCGTACACGATGCCGCTCAAAACTCCGCAGGCAAGGCTGAGCAAAAATTCCCTCATTTGAATATCCTGCGTGCAAGTTTTACCGCGCGGGCAACATACCTTACCCCGCTCACCGTGCCCGTGGCGGCAAACGCACCGCTGCCCTTGGAAAAGCTGACTATCTTTAATCCGCTGCCCGCAACTATTATCCTGCCGCCCGGATAGCTTAAAACTATCTGCGAGGCAGAAAAGGCGTCCACGCTCTCTATGCCCGTGGCGGAAAACTTTTTACACTCTTCCACCGCTATGCTGTGTACTATCCCCTGAGGTGCGTCCATACCCGCCTCCCGCAATGCGCACGCGGCGCAAAAAAATACTGCCTTTTTACGGGCAGTATTTATATATGCTCTTATGCGGATTTTTATGACGGGCAGCTTGCCCGTGATCCTTATGCGAGCCCCTTGCGTATCTTGGCTGCCGCCTTGGCGCGCAGTTCGCTGTCTAAAATGCGCTTGCGTATGCGGATATTTTTGGGAGTTATCTCCAAAAGTTCGTCGTCGGCGATAAATTCGAGGCACTCTTCAAGGCTCATGCGCTTGGGCGGTATAAGCCTGAGCGCGTCGTCGCTGGAGGACGAGCGGGTGTTTGTAAGATGTTTTTGCTTGCAAACGTTGACGTTGATATCTTCGCCCTTGGGGCTCTCGCCTATGACCATGCCTTCGTACACGGCAGTGCCCGGGCCGATGAACAGCGTTCCGCGCCCCTGCGCGTTATAGAGGCCATAGGTGACGGCTTCGCCCGTTTCAAACGCGACGAGCGAGCCCGTGCTGCGCCTTGAAAATTCGCCCTTATATGGCTGGTATTCAAAGAAGACGGAAGAGAAGATGCCCTCGCCCTTGGTGGCGGTGAGGAATTCGCTCTTGTAGCCGAACAGCCCGCGCGCGGGGATGATGAATTCCAGGCGGGTGCGGCTGCCGACGGCACTCATGTGTAAAAGTTCGCCCTTGCGTTCGCCCATGCTCTGGAACACCGCGCCGGAGAATTCGTCGGGGACGTCCACGGTGAGTATCTCCATGGGCTCGCACTTTGCGCCGTCTATCTCCTTGAACAGCACGCGGGGCGTGGATACCTGAAATTCGTAGCCCTCCCTGCGCATGTTTTCTATCAGGATGGAAAGGTGCATTTCGCCGCGGCCGCATACGCGGTAGCTGTCGGCGGAGTCGGTCTCTTCCACGCGCAGCGATACGTCCTTTAACAGTTCGCGGAACAGCCTGTCGCGCAGGTGGCGGGTGGTGACCCACTTGCCCTCTTTGCCGGCAAAGGGCGAATTGTTGACGGAGAACGTCATTTCTACCGTAGGTTCGGATATCTTTACGAATTTATGCGCCTCCACGCAGTCGGGCGCGCAGACGGTGTCGCCTATGTTTATCTTTTCAAGCCCGGAAAAGCATACGATGTCGCCGGCGACAGCCCTTTCGCAGGGCACGCGCCCCAGCCCCTCTATCTGGTAGAGGTTGGCGAGCTTGCCCGCCATGTTCATCTGCCTGTTGTTGTAGTTGGTGACCACCACCGACTGCCCCTGCAACACTTCGCCGCGCTCTATGCGGCCTATGCCTATGCGGCCGACGTAGTCGTTGTAGTCGATGGAGGACACGAGCAGCTGCGCGGGGCCCTTTTCGTCCACTTCCATGGGGGGAATGTGCGAAAGGATGGTATCGAACAGCGGCGTGAGATCCTTGCCGGGGGTGTTGATGTCCAGCGTGGCGGTGCCGTTCCTGCCCGAACACCACACTACGGGGCTCATGAGCTGGTCGTCAGAGGCGTCAAGTTCAAGAAGGAGCTCCAAAATCTCGTCCTGCACTTCGGCAAGGCGGGCGTCGGGGCGGTCTATCTTGTTTACTACTATTATCAGGCGGTGACCCATTTCAAGCGCCTTTTGAACGACGAAACGCGTCTGGGGCATGGGGCCTTCGGCGGCGTCGACGAGCACGAGGACGCCGTTGACCATCATCATGACCCTCTCCACTTCGCCGGAAAAGTCGGCGTGGCCCGGGGTATCGACTATGTTTATCTTTACGCCGTTGTAGTGGACGGAAGTATTTTTTGCAAGTATGGTTATGCCGCGTTCGCGCTCTATGTCGTTGGAGTCCATGACCCTCTCTTCCACCGCCTGGTTTTCCCTGAAGGCGTGGCTCTGCTTTAAAAGAGCGTCTACAAGGGTGGTCTTGCCGTGGTCTACGTGCGCGATTATTGCTACATTCCTTAAATCGTTTCTTATCATAAAATCCCTTCAAGCAGATAAAAATTTTTTCCGCATACTATTTTAAAATGATAACAAAAAATTTGCAACCGATATTGCGCGGCTGCAAATTTTTGACTTTTTTTGTAAAGCAATAAAAATTTTTTATAATTGTTTGCATTGAACGGCGGGCGCGCGGCGCTTTAAAATTCAAACTCGCTCTTGGTGGCGCGGTCGAACAGCTTTAAGATGATGTTCATGCACTCCCTTGCGCCGTCGCCGCTGTCAAAGGCGTGGGATTCAAAGCACGCCTCGTACACGGCATTGGTTATGGGAAGTTCCACGCCGTGCTCTTCGCCCATCTTTTTCATCGCCTTGGCGGTCATGACGCCTTCGGCAAGTTTATCGAACCTCTGCCCCTTTGCCATCATTTCGCCGTAGCGGCGGTTGTGGGAATATTCCGAAAAGAGCGTCGTTTCATAGTCGCCGAGGTGGGCGAGCCCGTATGCCGACATGAATTTGCCGCCCATTGCGCGTATGAGGCTGCCCACTTCATAGGCGCCGCGCGCCATCAAAGGGCCCTTTAAGCTCACGTAGCCGCTGCCGTCAAGTATGCCCGCGGCTATGCCGAGCACGTTCTTTGCCGCCGCGCCTATCTCAGTGCCGACAAGGTCGTTGCCGTAATAGAAGCGGATGAGGTTGCTTTTGAAATTATCGGCAAGGGTGCGCTTTAACCGTTCGTTGGCGGAATCTATGACCATGCAGTTGGGTATGCCGGCAACAAACGCCTGGATGTGCCCCGGTCCCACCCATACGGCGATCTTTTCCGGCGAGATGCCGCTCTCCGTAAGCACCTGCGAAAGGCGCTTGCCGGTGGACTCCTCTATGCCCTTCATGCACAGCACAAAGACCTTATCCTGCACGGGGTACTTTATTATCTTTTGCATAAAGCCGCGCAGCCCCTGCGAGCTTATGGAAATTATTATTATATCGCTCGAGCGCAGGGCGAATTGCAGGTCGCAGGTGAGCGTTATGCGCCTGTCCAGCTCCACATATTCGTTGCGCCCGGTATTTTTTAAAACTTCGTAAGAGGGCTCGCCTTCGGGCCCCCAGCTTATGACGTCGTTTCCCTTTACCGCGGATTGGTACCAGGCAATGAACGAGCCCCACCTGCCGCAGCCGAGGACGGAAATCTTCATATATTTTCTCCCTTTTGATTTGTGTAGATGCGCCGATAACTGCCTGCCGCGGCGCGGGGCAGGTCATATGGACTTTCTTTCCGAAAGGGCGCGCGAAAGAGTAACGTCGTCGGTATACTCCAGCTCGCCGCCTATGGGTATGCCGTGCGCAAGGCGGGTGACGTCTATGCCGAGCGGCTTTAACAGCCTGGCTATATACATTGCCGTAGCCTCGCCCTCCACGTCCGGGTTGGTCGCCATTATGACTTCCTTTACGCCGCCTTCGTTGACGCGCGCGAGCAGTTCCTTGATGCGGATATCGTTGGGACCGACGCCCTCCATGGGGCTTATGACGCCGTGCAGGACGTGGTATACGCCCTTATATTCGTGCAGTTTTTCCAGCGCGATGACGTCCTTGGGCTCCTTTACCACGCAGATAAGGGACTTGTCGCGCGTGCGGCAGATGTCGCACACGTCGTTTTCGGTAAAATTGCCGCACACGCTGCAATACTTTACCTTGCGCTTGCAGTCGGTTATTGCGGCGGCAAAGCCCGCCGCCTCCTCCGCGCTCATGTTTATTATCTTGTAGGCATACCGCTGCGCCGTCTTTTTGCCGACGCCCGGAAGTTTTGTAAATTCGTTTATAAGCCTGCCTATCGGCTCAATAAAAACATCCATAACACACCATCGAGCAAGCTGCGCGCCCCGCCGCCGACTGCGGAAGAGCGCTTTTTTACATCAGGCCGGGAAGGGAAGCGCCGCCGAACTTGCCCATCTTTTCTTCGTAGAGTTCGTCCGCCTTTTTGTAGCCGTCGTTTATTGCGGCAAGGATGAGGTCTTCCAGCATCTCCACGTCCTCTTCGTCCGAAAGGTCTATCATCTGCGAAATTTTGCTGCCGAACTCCACGCCGTTTATGACCTTTTTGCCGTTCATGTATATGACGACCGTTTCGTCGCCCTCTTCGCCGCCGCCCGAAAGCCCGACGACTTCGAGCTCTTCAAGCTCCTTTTCGGCAGCCTGCATCTGTTCCTGTATCTTTTGAGCCTGCTTTACGAGGTTGTTCATCCCGCCGTTCATACCGCCCCTGAAACCGGACATAATATTTTACTCCTTATACCTGATATTTTTTGACAGGCCGCAAAAGGCCTTACTTTATGTCTATATCCGTGCCGCCGAAGTTGGCTTTGAGCGCGTCGAGCGCGCGCTTTACGCCGTCATCCTTTTTTTTGAGGCGCACTTCGTAGTCGTTCACGCCCGTCTCCGCGAGCACTTCGGACAATATCTTTGCGTTGTCCGCGCGCGTCATCGCGCGGCAGACCGTTTCGTTTTCCGTGTAGAATATAAATTTTTCGCCCTCGCGCACGCAGGTGAGGTCTGCGCACAGCGTGAACAGCACCGCATTTTTATGAGTGGTGCGCAGCGCCTTTAAAAGCGCGGCGTGCACGCTCTTGCCTTCGGGGACGCCCGCCGCCTGCCTTGCCGCCGGCGCGGGGGAGGCGAACACGTCCTCTTCCGAGCTCTGCACGAGCGCGGGGCGCGGCTTTGCCTCCTGCGCCCGTCCCGCCGCCTGCTGTTGCGGCGCGCGCTGCGCGGGGCGCTCTTCCGCGTAAAACGGGGTAGCTTTGCCCTGCCTTGAACTGAACATATCCGCCTGCACGTCCCTTTTGAACGAGGGCTCCCTGCGAGCGGGGGCGCTTTCCGAAGGAGCCGCGCCCGCGGGCGGAGCGGCAAAATTGCCGCCGTTTATTTTGCTTTCGAGCGCGGATATGCGCGAAATAAGGCTGTCTATATTGTAGTCGGCCTGCGGCAGTGTGCAGCGCAGGATGGCGGTTTCAAGCACGACGCGCGCATCCGCCGCATAGCGCATGTCTCCCTCCGCCTTTACGAATATTTCCGTGGCGCGCAATATCCTGTGCCCGTCCGCCGCCGAAGATATCCCGCTTATGGCGGAGAACATCTCCTGCGGGAGGTTGAGTATCTCTTTGGCGTTTTTGCACATCTTGGCGACAGCCACGTTGTTTAAAAAGTTTAAAATGTCCTTTACGAACACGCCCGCGCTCTTCCCGCCGG
>CALVPV010000006.1 GCA_944353935.1 uncultured Clostridia bacterium
AAGGACGGCATGGGGCTCAACCTCACCTTTGAAGTGCGCGACGGCATCCTTAACCACAAAAAGAGCGGCACTCCCGTCACGTTGGAGGGCAAGTGCGTCTCCGTTGCCGACCGCGTCGCGTACATAAACCACGACCTGGACGACGCAGTGCGCGCGGGCGTGCTCAAACTCTCGGACATCCCGCGGGACATCACCGACGTGCTCGGCACCTCCTCGCGCGAGCGTATAAATACCGCCATAACCTCCGTATGGCTTAACAGCTACGGCAAAAACTGCGTAGAGATGGGCGCGGATGTGGAAGAGGCGAGCGAAGCGCTGCGCGCCTTTATGTTTGAAAGGGTCTACTTTACCGAATTTGCCCGCGGGGAAGAGGAGAAGGCGGAGCGTATGCTCTCCTACATGTACGAATATTTTATAAAAAACACCTCCAAACTGCCGGCAACGTTTGTAAAACTTTTGCAAAGGTTCTCCCCCGAGCAGGTCGTGTGCGACTACATTTCTTCCATGACGGACAGGTACGCCGTGTATAAATTCAACGGCATCTTTGTGCCAAAGGGCTGGACTTTCGGCGACGAACAGGGGTGAACCGCACCTTGCGCGTATGCGTTGATCGCGCCATATATGCCGCCCTATTCATAGGACAGGCACTTTGATCTATTATAAATTATGCTTTACGACAGGGACTTTTTACGGCTTCTTACAGAAAAACTCAATATAGTAGACGTCGCCTCCTCGTATATGCACCTTGAAAAAAAGGGGGGCACGTATTGGGCGTGCTGCCCGTTCCACCATGAAAAGACTGCCTCTTTCCACATAGACGAAAACAGGCAGTTCTATCATTGTTTCGGCTGCGGCGTATCGGGCAACGTCATAACGCTCGTAAAAGAGATGGAAAACGTTGACTTCGGCGACGCGGTAAAGCTGCTCGCGGAAAAAGCCAACCTGCCCCTGCCGGAAAATTCCGTGGACGGGGAAAGGACTGCGCAGCTCAAAAAAAAGCGGGACACGCTTTTAAAAATAATGAACGACTGCGCACACTTTTACCTGGACAACCTCAATTCGGGCAAGGCGGATGCGCACATAGAATACATACTTTCGCGCAAAATACCCTCCAACATAGTGCGTGCGTTCGGGCTTGGGGCGAGCCTCAACCATACCGACCTTCCGCGCTTTTTGCTAAAAAAGGGCTATACCCGTCAGGATATGCTTGAAAGCGGCGCCGTTAGCGAGGTGGAAGGCAGGCTTTTGGACTCTCAGGGCGGGAGGCTCATATTCCCCATAATAAACGCCTTTGACGAGGTCGTCGCCTTCGGCGGAAGGTCGCTGCGCCCCACCGACTACGCAAAGTATAAAAACACCAAGGAAACGCTCATATTCAACAAGAGCAAGACCTTATACAACATAAACAGGCTAAAAAAACTGCGGCGTGCGGGCGGGCTCAAAGAGGTCATCATCGTAGAAGGCTACATGGATACCATCTCTCTCTGCCAGGGCGGCTTTAAAAACGTCGTCGCGAGCATGGGCACGTCGCTCACGCAGGAACAGGCGCGGCTCATAAAGCGCTATGCCAACACCGTTTTAATAAGTTACGACGGCGACGGCGCGGGGCAAAAGGCAAATATGCGCGGGCTTGAAATTTTAAAGAGCGAGGGGCTGGACGTAAGGGTCGTGCCCCTTCCGGAAGGGCTCGACCCGGACGACGTGATAAAACAGCTCGGCGCCGACGCCTACCGCGAATGTTTGAACAGCGCCATGCCGCTCATAGACTACAAGATGTCGGTGGCGCGCAAGTCCTTCGATATGGGCAAGTCGGAAGAAAAGATCAAGTTCGTGGGCGAGGCGCTCAGGATAGTCCGCTCAGCCGAAACGAGTTCCGAACGCGAGCTCATGCTCAAAAACCTGCGCGACGAAACGGGCATAAGTTACGAATCTTTGAGCCGTGACCTTCAAAAGGTGCCCGCCGAAAGGCAGGAGAGCGCGGAGGAACAGCCAAAGATATCCGCGGACCCCGCGGACGTGCACGTAAAGGCGTCGCGCTTTGTGGCTGCCGCGTTTTTGTTCGGCGCGCGGTACACGCAGGAGTTAGATCCTGACGCCGTGCCCTTCGCGACGGACGTACACACGCTCGTTGCGGGATATGTAAGGAGCAAACGGCTGCTCGGCGAAAAAATCACGCTGAGCGAGATATTCGACTTCTTTGAAGAAGGCACCCCGGAATATGAAGAGCTGTGCCGCATACTCGACCTCAACGACGGCGAAAACCTTGAAGGCGAGGTGCCCGAACGGTACTTTTCGGACTGCCTTAAAAAACTAAAAGAGGACAGCATATCCAAGGCAATAGAGGAAGTCAAAAAACAGTTCGCCGCGGCAGACGGCGTAGAGGAAAAACGTCAGGCTGCGGCACTGTTGCAGCAGCTTGTAAAGCAAAAGGAAAAATTAAAAAGCGGAGATATACGATGAGCTTATCCGATCAAAAGTTAAACGACATTTTAAAAAGGATCATAGAAGAATTCGGCCCCAAGGGCTCCATTACCACAAACAACCTGTGCGACATAATGGAAAAGTATGACACGACTCCCAACCAGATGGATTTTGTATACAAATCGGTCGCGGACGCCGGCATACAGATAATCGACGAGGCCGAGCGCGACAAGGAGCTCTACGAACAGGCGCTCTCCGATATCGGGCTGGACGATCCGGTAAAGATGTACCTTAAAGATATAGGCCGCGTCCCCCTGCTGTCTGCCGATGACGAGATAGAGCTCGCCCGCAAGATGCAGGACGGCGACGAAGAGTCTAAGAAAAAACTTTCCGAAGCCAATTTAAGGCTGGTCGTATCCATTGCCAAAAGGTATGTTGGCAGGGGGATGCTCTTTTTGGATCTCATACAGGAGGGCAACCTGGGCCTTATGAAGGCGGTGGAAAAGTTCGACTATCAAAAGGGATTCAAATTTTCCACTTACGCCACGTGGTGGATACGCCAGGCGATAACGCGCGCCATAGCCGACCAGGCACGCACCATCCGCATCCCCGTGCATATGGTGGAAACTATCAATAAACTCACGCGCGTGTCCAGGCTGCTCACCCAGCGCTACGGCAGGGAGCCCACCCCCGCGGAGATAGCCAAGGAGATGAACATTTCGGAAGAGCGCGTCCGCGAGATACAAAAGATAGCCCAGGATCCCGTCTCGCTCGAAACTCCCATCGGCGAGGAGGAGGATTCCCACCTCGGCGACTTTATCGAGGATGAAACTACCACGACCCCTTCGGACAGCGTCTCCACGACCATGCTCAAAGAGACGCTCCTCAACGTTTTAAACAGTCTCACCCCGCGTGAAGAAAAGGTGCTCCGCCTGCGCTACGGCGTGGACGACGGCCGCCCCCGCACGCTGGAAGAAGTGGGCAAGGAATTCAACGTCACCCGTGAACGCATCCGCCAGATAGAGGCAAAGGCTTTAAGAAAGCTGCGCCATCCTTCGCGCTCCAAACACCTTAAAGATTTTCTGGATACCTGAAAATGACGGAAAGGCTCAAAAAGCTGTGCGCCTTTCTCTCCCCGTGCGGCACGTTCGTGGACGTGGGCTGCGACCACGGCTACTGCACGCTCCATATGTTTAAAAGGGGATTGTGCGGCAAAGCAGTCATAACGGACATAAGCGCCAAAAGCCTTTCCAAGGCGGAAAAGCTGCTCGCCCCGTACGTGGAGCGCGGCGACTGCCGTGCGGTGTGCTGCGACGGGCTTGCCGGCGTGGACGAAGGCGACTGCGACCTTGCGCTTATAGCCGGCATGGGCGGGGAAGAGATATTAAAGATATTAAAACAGGCGTACATCCCGCGCGCGTTCGTGTTCCAGCCGATGAAGAACGCCCCGCAGTTGCGCGGCTTTTTGTTGGAGAACGGCTGCCGCATAGAATACGACGGGCTGTTCACGGAGACGCGCGGCAATATAAAAAAATACTACTTTGTAATAAAGGGCACGCGCGGCGGGGGCACGCCCGCCTATACGCCGCAGCAGCTCTATTGCGGGCGCGACAGCCTCGGCACGCCCAGGCTTAAAGAACTTCTTGAATATGAACTGCAAAAGAACATGCAGTATGCAAGCGGCAGCCTTTCGCCCGCTTCGCGTGCGGAAGTGGAAGGCAGGATAGATTTTATAAAGGGGATACTCGGCAGTGAAACTCACTGAAATTTCAGCCGTTGCCGAAAGCTGTGTGGCGCCCCTGTCGCTCAGCGGGCAATTTTGCAAAAAATACGGCGCATACGACAACAGCGGCGTCATCCTCGACTGCGGCGAAGATATCCGCGGGGCGCTCTTTTGTCTCGATCTTACCCCCGCCGCGGCGGGCGAGGCGGTAAAGCGCGGCTATAACCTTATATTCACGCATCATCCAGCCATATTCGGCGGCATAAAGAGTGTGAGCTGCTCCCCCGCGTCGCCTACGGCGGCGCTCGCGCAGTGCATGCGCGCGGGGATATCGGTCGTCTCCATGCACCTCAACTTCGACGCCGCGCCCTTCGGCATAGACTGGCACCTGATGCGCGGCTTGGGCGGAAAGTGCGAAGAGGCGGTCATGTGCCCGCTCGAAGGGGGCGGATACGGCAGGCTCTACGACGTGGAGGGACAGCCGTTTGCCGATTTTTGCGCGCACGTAAAAGAGGAATTTGCCTCTCGTCGCTGCGTATTCTACGATAGCGGCAGGCAGGTGAAAAAGGTGGCGTCCTTCTGCGGCGCAGGCTGCGACGAGCAAAGCGTCGCGTTCGCCATAGCCGGCGGGGCTGACACATTCGTCTCTTCAGACTTCAAACACCACCATATAGCCGCGCTTGTAAACGCCGGCATAAACATCGTTTCGCTCACGCATTACGCGTCGGAAATTTACGGGTTCGCCCGCATATATGCCTCATTGAAGGAACGTTTAAGCATACCTTCGGCATTGTTTATTGAAAAAATTTTTCTTTAAAAACGGCGCCGCGCGTCATCTGCCGGCGGCTCTTTAACAAATAATCCAATAAGGAGAAAATCATGTCTCAGATAGAACAGCTCTTAAAATATCAGCAGGAAGACGAAAAACTCATAAGGCTCGAACAGGAGGCTGCCTCTTCGGAAGAGCGCAAGGCGTACGTCCAGGCAAAAAATTTCATGTCCAAGGCTCCCGAAAAGCTTGACCAGATAGACGCTAAGGCGGCCGAGCTCGAAAGGATGGCAGCCCGCCTTTCCGCGGCGTATCAGGAGCTCGAAGAGGCGCTCAAGGACTTCGATTCCCTTGACGAAATGGTCAAGGAAGAGGGCGCAAACGTCGCCTTCTATAAAAAGTCGGCGCTCTCCCTTCAGGATAAGATCAAGTCTTTAAAGGGCGAAATATCCTCGCTCACTGCGGCAGTGAAGGCCGTGGACGAAGAATACAAGTCGCTCAAAAAGAAGGTCATCGCCATGCAGAAGCAGTATAAGGAGAGCCATGCCGTATACACCGCCTACAAGGAGCAGAAAAAGAAGGAGATGGCGGTCGTGGAGGAAGAGCTCAAAAAGCTGGCAAAGGATATCGACCCGCAGGTATTTTCAAAGTACCAGACAAAGCGGTCTGAGCGCATCTTCCCCATAATGTGCGAGGTCAAGGCAGACAGGTGCTCCAAGTGCGGCATAGAACTTTCGCTCGCCGGGAAGGAGGCTATCTCTTCCGGCGGCGTGGTGGAGTGCGAAAACTGCCACAGGTTCCTGTACAAAAAGTGATCGTATGCCGCGCGTGGTTCACTTATGCCAATGGCTGACATTTTGTGAACATTTTGCACAAATTTTTAATAAAATACTTGACAAATAATTTCGCCTATGATATTATATAGGAACCTGAAAGGGTAACATTGTTCTTTAATGCGGCGGAAAAGCTGCAAATATCAACAACGGAAAAGGAACGGCAGGCAGAGGCGGTTACCGCCAAAGTTTCCGTTCTTTTTTATTTTTGCGATGTTGACAATTTTTTGCCGCGATAGTAAAATATACAAAAATATATAAAGGAAGGTCATATGAAGGTTTTGATGTTGAACGGCAGCCCCCACAGGGAGGGCTGCACAAACAGGGCGCTTGAGATCGTAGCCGAAGAACTCAAAGCTCAGGGGATAGAGAGCGAGATCTTGTGGCTGGGCAACGGCGCGGTGCGCGGATGTATAGGCTGCGGCGGCTGCAAAAGGAGCGGCGCTGACAGGTGCGTGTTCGGCGACGACGGCGTTGCCGACATAGCGGAAAAATTAAAATCTGCCGACGGTTACGTCTTCGGCGCGCCCGTCCACTACGCGTCCCCCAACGGCGCGACTGTCGCCGCGCTCGACCGCATATTTTATTCCGCGGGCAAGTTCATGCAGTTCAAACCCGCCGCGTGCGTCGTTTCCGCCCGCCGTGCGGGAACTACCGCTTCTTACGATGTTTTAAACAAGTACATAGGCATCAACAATATGATAATGGTGCCGTCAACGTATTGGAATATGGTGCACGGCAACGCGCCGGAAGAGGTCATGCAGGACAGGGAGGGCGTCACCGTCATGCGCGCCGTCGGCTCCAACATGGCGTGGCTCTTAAAGCTGCTTGAGCGGGCAAAGGGCACGGAGTTGGAAAGGCCTGTGCTCGTCCCCAAGGAAAAGACCAATTTTATAAGATAAAATTTTATAAGATGAAAAATGCCGCCGCGCCAAACAGGGCGCGGCGGCATCCGCATATGTGGTTTTTAAGGGGTGACGCGGTTTATGTCGCGGGGGAACATTGCGGCATAGCGCACGTTCTTAAAGCCCAAAAGGTGCATCGTCAGCCTTTCAAGCCCCAGCCCGAGCCCGCCGTGAGGGGGCGCGCCGTATTTATGCAGCATAAGGTAGGTGTCGAACTCGTCGGGGTTCATGCCCAGCCTCTTCATCTTTTCGACCTGCATATTGTAGTCGTGTATACGCTGCCCGCCGCTCGTTATCTCTATGCCGCGGAACAGAAGGTCGAACGAAAGGGTGACTTCGGGGTCTTCGGGGTCGTCCATAGTGTAGAAGGGGCGCTTTTTGGAAAGGTAGTGCGTTACGAACAAAAAGTCGCTGCCGTACTGCTGTTTTGCCCACTTGCCCAAAAATGCCTCCTCTTCCGGCTCAAAATCCTTCATGTCGGTGATGTTTTTGAGCTTTTTGACGCACAGCTCCTTGGCGTCTTTAAAGCGTATGCACGGTATCTTGTCTATTACGGGCACGTCCACTTTTAAAAGTTCGAGCTCGGCCGCATATTCGCGCTTCAAAAGCTCCATTATATATTTCAATACGCCCGTCTCCATCTCCATAATGTCGGTGAAGCTGTCTATAAAGCCCATCTCAAAGTCCATGGAGATGTATTCGTTCAGGTGCCTGCTCGTGTCGTGGTGTTCGGCGCGGAATACGGGGCCGATTTCAAATACCCTTTCGTAAACGGGAACAAGCGCCTGCTTATACAGCTGGGGGCTCTGCGCAAGGAAGACGGTCTTGCCGAAGTAATCCAGCTTGAATACGTTGGTGCCGCCCTCTGCGCCGGCAAAGTTGATTTTCGGCGTGTGTATCTCGGTAAAGCCGCAGTTTGAAAGGTGCTCCCTAAAGCCGCGCTGGATGCCCTCCTGTATCTTGAACACGGCGCGCTCTTTGGGGTTGCGCAGCGTGACGGGGCGGAAGTCAAGGTCTACGTTCAAATCGCAGTTGACCTGCTTTTTGTTTATTACAACGGGGGGGATGGCGGCGGGCACGGAGAGTATCTCTATGTCGTGTATCTGAAGTTCAAACCTTTCGCTGCCGTCGCGCGTCTGGCTCTTTACAACTTTGCCCGTTATCTTTGCCGAAGCCTGTTCCACAACGTTCTCTTTAAGCCTGTAATCGGAAAATTCAGGCGAATATACGCACTGAACGGTCTCGCGGGCGGTGCGCAGTATTATAAACGCAAAGTCGCTCATGTCCCTTATGTTGTGAATGGCGCCCTTTATGGATATCACCTTGCCATCGTTCTCTTTGAACTCAGAGTAAGGGGTGGTGCCGTCGCAAAGTTCGCCTGTCATGTATTCCATAGCATACCTCTTAAAAAAGTTAAATTAAATCTTTCTTAACAATTTTAAGGCTTTTCGCGCTAAAAATCAAGCGAATTGCAATACAGCCTTGCCTTTATGTCCCTTAAAAATGCCGCCGTGCCCTATTTTTTATTAAATGGCTGCAAGATTGGGGATCTTCGCGGCATAAAGTAAATAAATTGCGGAAGTTGAAGTAAAAAACTTTCGGCATAATAGTATATAAAGTGTAAAAAAATTACATTATATGCCAAACAAGGAGGCATAACATATGATCCCTTGTGCCGACATTGCAATAAGAAATAACGGCAGGGCGCTAAAAAAGCGCATTTAATGGTGTGTTTACATTGTTTTTGTTTGCCGCCCATAATTTGGCAGAAAAAAATATCCGATACGATTGCATTCGGCGGCGCAAGGTGATATAATATCGTTGCGGGGGAGCAAAGCCCCCCGTGCCATGTCTGCGGTGTTCGTGGTATGGGAAATTCGTAATCCACTGAACTTTTAATAGGGAGCGTTTGTTCGCGGAAATAGGCAAGGTCTGTATCTTCCGGAAAGTCCGATGTTCCGCTTCGGCGCACCCACCTGGGAGAACCGGGTTAATACTTTTTCATATCACGGCACAGGCGGATATCATTTGAATATACGGGCGGCGGCATAAAGTGCGCCGCCTATGTCTTTTTATGCGCGGAATAATGTTTTTGCCAAACGATTGCAAAAAAACTTATTTTATGTTAAAATAAGCTAAATACGGTTTTTTGCCGCAATGCCGTCTTCAATTTTTTATGTTCGTTCATATAATGAATGATATGCAAACAACGTTGTCGGTAATAGATCTCGGGGCGATAAGGCACAACGCGCGCTATCTTAAAAAGTTGTGCGGCGGCAGCAGATTGTACGCCGTGGTAAAGGCGGATGCCTACGGGCACGGGGCAGAGCGCGTGGCGCTCTCGCTCGAAGGGCTCGTGTACGGCTTCTGCGTCGCCATAATGCAGGAGGGCGCCGCTTTAAGGGTTGCGGGTGTGACGTCGCCCGTCCTTGTGCTCACGCCCGTGTGCTGCGCGGAAGAGGCGGAAGAGGCTCGCTTTTACGGCTTGCAGGTGAGCGTGGGCGGCGCTTATGCCGCAAAGTACTGCCGCGGGCTGGACTGCCACATAAAGCTCAATACCGGTATGAACCGCTACGGCTGCCCGCCGGGGAGCGCCTTAAAACTTGCGCGCCTGCTCACGGAGTGCGGCGCAGACGTCTGCGGCATGTACAGCCACCTGTACTGCCCGCATATAAGGCGGGAAAGGGATGCCCAGCTTGATGTGTTCAATAGGGAGGAAAAGGCGTTAAAAGCGGCATATCCCCATATCGTTTGCCATCTGTCCGCAAGCGCGGGAACTATGCTCGGCGGCAGTTTTTTAAAGGACGGCGTCAGGTGCGGCATAGCGCTGTACGGCTACGCGCCGCACGGGTTTGAACGCGGCGGGCTTAAACGCGCGCTCACCGTGTACGCGCCAAAGGTACAGACATCGCCCGTGTGCGGAAAGGGCGTCGGGTATGCCGTTGCAAAAACCGGATACGACATTCTAAGCGCTTACCGCGCGGGGTATGCGGACGGTTTTTCCCGCACGGCCGCGCTCGGCGAAGCCAATCTTTGCATGGACGCCTTTGTCTCTGCGGATACGCGCCCGTTCGTGCCCGTGTTTACGGATGCGGACGAATATGCCGCCTGTTGCGGCACGATCAGTTACGAAGTGCTCTGTTCGGTGACGCGCCGTTCCGAAAGGGTGTATGTCAACGGCTGAACCTTTTTAAAAGCATAAAACGTGCGGCAGTATGCCGCAACAAACGGATATGAAAAAGCAGATAAGAGCAATATGCAAGGCGACGCGTTCGGCGTTTTGCTGCGAAGAGCGGCGCGCGGCGGATGAGCGCATTCACAGCCTGTTCATGCGCACATATGGCGCATTCAACACCTTTTTTATATATAACAGTTTCCGCGACGAGGCGGACACCAAGCGCATAATATCGTCGCTGCTTGTCGCCGGCAAGAAAGTCTGCCTCCCGCGCGTGGAGGGGCGCGACATCGTCCCCGTTTTTTACGGCGAGCTCAAAAAGGGCGCATACGGTATAGACGAGCCCTTGGGCGAGGCATACCGCGGGGATATAGACGTGGCGGTGGTGCCCCTGCTCGCCGTAAACGGGCGCGGGTATCGCCTCGGCTACGGCGGCGGATATTACGACAGGTTCCTGCGCGGCTGTCCTGCCGTCAAGGTGGGCATCGGCTACGATTTTCAGCGCACAGAGTTTGAAGAGGAGTGTCACGACGTCCCGCTCGACTGCTTTTTGAGCCAGGCGGGCATCATAAAATTTACAAAGTAACGGCGGCATTGTATGAGGGTGATCGGCGGAAAATACCGCGGGCTGGTGCTTGCGGAATTTAAGGGCAGGGACATACGTCCCACGGCGGACAGGGTCAAGGAGAGCCTGTTTAACATAATCTCGTCCGAAGTCGCGTCGTCGCGCGTGCTCGACCTGTTTTGCGGCAGCGGCAGCCTCGGGATAGAGTGTCTGTCCCGCGGGGCGGCTTTCGTCTGTTTCAACGATATTTCGCCCGACAGTATAGCCGTTTTAAATAAAAATCTCGCCCGCATGCGCGGTGAAAATTTTGCCGTGTCGCGGGGCGATTGGAAGCAATGCCTGGCTGCGGCAAACCTGCCGTTCGACCTTATATTTATCGATCCGCCTTATGCGAATGATTGCGGCATATATGCCGTCGAATATGTATTTAAAAGGGGGCTGCTCTCCCCCGGCGGCACACTCGTGTACGAACGCGACCGCCCCTTTGAAGGCGCCGTTGCCGGGGCGCGGGTGTTCGATGAAAGAAAGTACGGCAAAACCTACCTAACGTTTTTTACTGCGCCGTAAACGCGCGCGCTTTGGTGATATATGAAAAAGTGTGTCTTTGCGGGCACGTTCGACCCTCCCACGTCCGGGCACAGGGCGGTGGTCGATTCCTGCCTTAAAATATTCGACGAAGTGGTTGTCGCCGTCATGGTGAACACCTCAAAAAAACCTCTGCTCAAAGAGGAGCAGAGGGCTCAACTTTTAAAAAAGCTGTTCAAGGACTGCCCTCGGGTCAAGGTCAGGATATTCGAAGGCGCCGCCGTAGACCTGCTCGCGCAGGAAAATACGGTGTTTTACGTGCGCGGTGTGCGCAACGGCGCCGACTATGAATACGAGACCGCCGACTATCTCGCCAGCAAAAAGCTCATGCCCGAGCTCGTGGAGATATATATCCCCGCCGAACAGGACAAGATACAGGTGAGCTCCACGCTCGTTAAAAATTCGGTGCGGTTCAATAAACAGCTGTTTGACTATGTACCGGAAGAGATCAAGCAGGATTTTCTTGCCATGACGGAGGAAAAAGATGTTTGAAAAACAGATAAGGATCCCGCAGCCGGAAGAGATCAAGGACATGGCTCCCATGCCCGAAGGGCTTAAAAAGATCAAGGCGGAACGCGACGCCCTCATAACGGACGTCATCACTGGCAAGAGCAACAGGCTCATAGTTATCGTGGGGCCCTGTTCCGCGCACGAACCCGCCCCCGTGCTCGACTATGTGGAACGCCTCGGCAGGCTGAACGAAAGGGTGGCGGAAAAGCTCGTTTTGGTTCCAAGGATATACACCAACAAGCCGCGCACCAAGGGCGTGGGCTACAAGGGGATGTTCTCCCAGCCCGACCCTGCCAAGGGCGAGGATATTTTAAAGGGCATACTCACCATACGCAGGCTCAACGTGCAGGCGATAGAGGCGAGCGGGCTCTCCGCCGCGGACGAAATGCTCTATCCTTCAAACTATGACTATGTGGACGACCTTCTGTCCTATGTGGCAGTCGGTGCCCGTTCAAGCGAAAATCAGCTGCACCGCCTTGTCGCCAGCGGCATAGACGGCCCCGTGGGCATAAAAAATCCCATGAGCGGCAGCGTTATGGTCATGCTCAATTCCATATATGCCGCGCAGAGCGGGCAGGTGTTCAAACTCAACGGCTGGCAGGTCAAAACGCAGGGCAATCCGCTCGCGCACGCCATTTTGCGCGGCGCCGTGGACGGCTACGGCAACGATATCCCCAATTTCCATTACGAAACGGTGATGCAGGTAGCAGAAGGGTACGCCAAGTCCGACCTTAAAAATCCCGCCATCATAATAGACGCAAACCATTCCAACAGCGGCAAAAAATTCCGCCAGCAGATACGCATCTGCGAAGAGGTCATGCAGAACAGGATATACGACAGGGACTTCAAAAAGATAGTAAAGGGGTTCATGATAGAAAGTTTTATAGAAGAGGGCAACCAGAAGGAGGACGTCGTATACGGAAAATCAATAACCGATCCCTGCCTCGGCTGGAAGGATACGGAGAGGTTGCTCCTTGATATAGCGGACAAGGTATAAAAATTTCCGCTTCGGGCAAAAAATAAAAAATTTGTATACAAAAGGCAAATAAAGTAAATCATTACAGGGAGGAGCGGTATGTGTAAAACGGTAAGTTATTTAGGGCCGGAGGGCAGCTATTCGCACTGCGCGGCAATGGCGATGTGCCCGGGCGCGCGCCTGTTGCCCTGCCGTACTTTTACCGAAGCTGCCGCCGCCCTCCATGACGGTGATGCGGATGCCGCCGTCCTCCCCATAGAAAACACCCTCAACGGCGGCGTGATGCAAAATATCGATCTGCTGCAAAAGAACGCCGGGCTCTGCGCGGTAAGGCAGTACACCCTGCGCATAGACCACCGCCTTATAACGCTTGCCGGGGCGGACAGGGGCAAAATAAAACGCATATATTCCCATCGCCAGGCGCTCGACCAATGTTCGGATTTTCTCGGCGCAAACTATCCGCATGCGGAGCTTATAGCCGAAAATTCCACGGCGGCGAGCATATCGCGCATAGCGGGGGCGGAAGATGCCGCCATAGCGGGGCCGCATTGCGTTCCCGCAGGCTACGACGTCTCCGATGAATGCATCTCGGACGAAAAGAATAACTACACGCACTTTCTGCTCGTAAAAAAAGGCGCGCTGCCCGACTGCCGCAGCTCGCGCATATACTTTTCGGTCACGTGCAGGCACGTGCCGGGCGCCCTTTTAAAAATGCTTGATGTCATATACGGCTGCGGCTTGAACATGACAAAGATAGAATCCCGCCCCATAAAGGAGTGCCCCGGCGAATACCGCTTTTTTATAGAGGTGGAGGGCGACTATTCCTCCCCCGTATCAAAGCAAGCGCTCAAAACGGTTAGCGGTGCCGCCCTTTCGTTCAGGCTGCTCGGCGCATACTGATAATTGCATTGATCGCGGCATATATGCCGCTCTTTTATGTGTTTACGTCATAAATAACAGCAGTACAAAACACAGCGCTCCCTGAAAAAATTTTATCGTAATAAAGGAGCACGGGCGTATCCCCGCCCTTGACAGGTAGCTCAGTTGCTGGCATAATACGCATGTCCCGCCAAACGTAAGGGTGAATCCTGCAAGCGCGGGGGCAAGCGGGCTTTTTGCGGCGGACAGTTTTGCGCATCCGCCCGTCATCTCTATCAGCCCGCATGCAAGCGCTTTGGCGGTGCCTTCGTCAAATATCAGCGCAAACAGCTTTTCGGCGGGATACAGTATATAAAAGTCGGCGGCGATGTGCGCAAGCGTATAAAAAAACGCTATGAACGCCCCCGCGGACAGCGACGATTTTACTGCGCCCCAAAAGCATGATTCAAGCATATTGCCGCCCGTATTTTGCTTTATTGTTTGGCGGGCGGGGCGGCTTCTCTTTCCCGCAAGGGAGAGCGCGACGCCGCTTAATACAACGGCGGCAAGGTGCGCGGCAAATATTTTTGCGCCCAAAGCGGCGCTTCCGAACATCCCCGCGCCCACCGTCGCTATCGTGAACACAGGGCCGCACGCCGTGCAAATGCAGGCAAGTTTTTTTGCCCCGCATGTGTCCGTTGCTCCCTGCCCGTACAGTTCGGCTATCGTTCTCGCCCCCGCGGGGTAGCCGGACGTCGCGCCCAATATAAGGCATATCGCGGCGCACGGCGGCAGTTTTATGGCGCCGCATGCTCTTTCAAGCGGACGCGAAAGCCCGTCCGCCGCTCCTGTCGCCACCAGCACGGAACACACTATCATAAACGGGAACAGCGAAGGGAGCACGCATTGCGCCCACAGCGCTATCCCCTCGGCGCACGCCGCCGTATACCTTTCCGGGCGGTACAAAAGCGCCGCCGTTATAAAAAGGCACGGCACCGCAAGCATATACGGGAATATTCTTTTTATTGTTGCGCCGGTGCGGCCGGTGCCTTTGCAAATTGCGTTCATAGATAAAAAATATTTACATAGCGGAGAAATTATGAGTAAAAAATTGGGACTTGCGCTCGGCGGAGGCGGGGCGCGCGGCGTCGTGCACGTCGGTTTTTTAAAGGCATTGGAGGAGGAGGGGATAATCCCTGCCTGCGTTTCGGGCACGTCGATGGGCGCCATAGTCGGCGGCTGCTATTGCAGCGGGATGTCGGTGGACGTCATCCGCGACACGCTCTTAAAACTTAAAACGTCTGATATTATAGATGTCGGCGTGCCGTTCACAAGGCTCAGCATACTGCGCAGCAATAAGCTGCAAAAGCTGCTCATAAAGCACATAGGCGATGTCCGGTTTGAAGATCTTAACATACCTTTTTCGTGCACGGCGGTAGACTTGCTCTCCGAACAGCTCTATGTGTTCAAAAATGGTTCGGTCGCCAAGGGCGTGCAGGCGAGTTCGGCGATACCCGCCGTGTTCAAGCCCATAGAGCATGAAGGCATGCTGCTCGTGGACGGCGGCGTGCTGTGCCGCGTCCCCGTAAGGCAGGTGAAGGAGCTCGGCGCCGACGTGGTGGTGGCGATAGACGCCATAAAAAACACGGGCGAACCCGTGGAAAAGATAACCAGCATCCCGTCCATGTTGATGCGCGTGTTCGACACGATAGACAATAAAAACGTAAATGCCGACAGAAGCGCCCCCGACTATCCCTGCGACCTTTTGCTTGAACCGGAGCTCAAGGGGATTAGCCAGTTCGCAGTCAAAAACCTTGACAAGATCTATGAAGAGGGGTATGCGCTCGGCAAGGACAATATGCAAAAGATAAAAGAACTCATCGCCGACTGATGCGCAGCTTATTAACTAAGTTAAAATAAAGCGGCATGCGCTTTTGTGTAATTTTTTTACGATAGAAATATCGGCAAATAATGTTAAACGGAACAAGCGCAAATTTAGTTTGCGCGTTAAGTTCCGTTACGACAAGGAAAACTCCTCACGGCAAATATTTTGCTTTTGGCAAAAGATAAACCCCCTCACGGCAAATATTTTGCTTTTGGCAAAAGATTTGCGTGAATATATTTTTTATGGATCTTTTTGATTTTAACGGCAATGAAGAGGGCGCCAAACCGCTCGCGGAGCGCATGCGCGCCAACAATTTAAACGAATTTATCGGCCAGCAGCACATTGTGGCGGAAGGCAGCCTGCTGCGCCGCGCCATCTCTTTAGACAGGTTGGGCAGCTGCATCTTTTGGGGCCCTCCCGGAACGGGCAAAACGACGCTTGCAAACATAATCGCGTCCACCACGCACGGGGAATTTATAAAACTCAACGCCGTCCAGGCGGGCGTGGCAGACGTCAAAAGGGCGGTCGAACAGGCGCGCGACAATTTAAAGATGTATGGCCGCCGTACATACCTGATGCTGGACGAGTGCCACCGCTTCAACAAGACGCAGTCCGACAGCCTCCTGCCGGCGATAGAGCAGGGCACAGTCATCTTCATAGGCTCCACAACGGAAAATCCCTATTCCTCAATGACGCCCGCCATCGTGTCCCGCTGCAGGGTATTTGAATTCAGAAGGCTGTCCGAGGGCGATATATACGGCGCGCTCTTAAAGGCGCTCAAGGACAGGCGCAGGGGGCTGGGAGCATATTCCGCACAGGTGGAAGAGGACGCGCTCAAACACATAGCGCGCATGGCGGGCGGCGATCTTCGCACGGCATACAACGCCCTTGAGCTCGCCGTTCTCACCACTCCGCCGCAGGCGGACGGCTCCGTCAAAGTTACGCTAAAGGATGCCGAACAGTCCATACAGCGCAAATCGCTGTCCTTTAACGAGGACGAATATTACGACTACCTTTCCGCCTTTTGCAAGTCGCTCCGCGGGAGCGATTCCAACGCCGCGCTCTACTACGCCATGCGCCTTATCGAGGGCGGCTGCGACCCTATGACCGTGGCGCGCAGGCTGGTCATCCATTCTGCCGAAGATGTTGGCATGGCCGATCCGCAGGCAATGGTGGTGGCGACTGCGGCAATGTACGCGTTTGAAAAGACGGGCTACCCAGAAGGGCTCATACCGCTGTCCAATGCCATAGTATATGTGTGCGAAGCTCCAAAGAGCAACGCCGCATGCGCCGCATACCACGCCGCGATGGACGACGCCAAAAACGTGCGCGACGACGACGGCGTTCCGCCCTATTTAAAGGACAACACCTTCGGCGACAAAAACACAAAGGCGCAGAGCCTTAAATATAAGTATCCCCACGACTATGCGGAAGGCTACGTGCCGCAGCAGTACCTGCCGGAAAAGCTCAAAGACAGGGTATACTATGTGCCCAAGGATATAGGTTACGAGCGTACCGTAAAGGAGATACGCAGGCAAAAAGGCAAACTTAAATGACTATCCCTGCCGCAGGTCTCTGCGGCAGAAATTTTATCGGAGGAATTATGAAGGTGTCCTATGAGCAGATAAGGGATATCGCCCGCCTTGCACGGCTCGAACTTTCGCAAAAGGAAGTGCCGTTGCTTGCCGCGGAATTTGAAGAATTGCTCGGCTTTTTCGATTGCGTCTCGGGCATTGAATGCGGCATATCCGCGGATGAATGCCGCAACAGCGTGCAGATGTCCTCCCTAAGGGAGGATGAGCCTCTTGCCTCTTTAAAGGAGGAAGAGCTCCCCGGCGGCGACAGGCGGCGCGGCGGGATGTACCGCGTCGGCAGGGTGGTAAAATGAAGGGGCGCATAGCTACGCTCTCCCGCCTTTTGCGCGAAAGGAAGCTCTCCGCTGTGGAACTTACGGAAAGTTACATATCCCGCGCAAGCAGGTCAAACCGCCTGCTCAACGCATATGTGCACGAATGTTTCGCGCAGGCGCGCCTTGCCGCGGAGCGCGCGCAAAAGCTGATAGACCAAGGCGCAGCCTCGCCGCTCACGGGCATACCCGTCGCCGTCAAGGACAACATCTGCACGCGCGGGGTGCCCACTACCTGTTGTTCGCGCATATTGCAGGGCTACGTCCCGCCATACAGTGCTGAGGCATGGAGCAAGTTGGAAAGATGCGGTGCGGTGCTTCTCGGCAAGACGAACATGGATGAGTTTGCAATGGGGTCGTCGTCGGAGACGTCCTGTTTCGGCGCCCCCATCAATCCTTTGAATACCTCTCTGAGTGCGGGCGGCTCTTCGGGCGGCAGCGCCGCTGCCGTCGCCGCGGACATAGCGGCATATTCCCTCGGCTCGGACACGGGCGGATCCGTTCGCCAGCCCGCGGCGTTCTGCGGCATAGTCGGCTTCCGTCCCACATACGGCACGATCTCGCGCAGCGGGCTCGTGGCGTATGCCTCTTCGTTCGACCAGATAGGCCCTCTCGCCTCAAGCGTGGAAGACGCTGCTATCGTATATGACGCCATACGCGGGCGCGACTGTGCGGACATGACGTCCGTAAGCTCTGCAAGTGCGCCCTCACTGTTTGAACCGGACATCAAAAGCATCACCGTCGGCGTTCCAAAAGAATTCTTTTCGGACGGGGTGGAAGAGGAGGTCAAAGTTGCCGTAGAGGCGGCAATATGCCTTTATGAACGTGCGGGCGCGCGCATAAAACAGGTCAGCCTGCCCCTATTTTCAAAGGCGCTTGCCGCCTATTACATAATAAGTTGTGCAGAGGCGTCGTCCAACCTCGGCCGCTATGACGGCGTGCGCTACGGCATGCGTGCGGACTGTGACGGCGGCGTCGCCGATATGATGGCAAAGACGCGCACTAAAGGGTTCGGCAAAGAGGTCAGGCGCCGCATAATGCTCGGCACCTTCGTGCTTTCGGGCGGCTACAAGGGGCAGTACTATAAAAGGGCGTGCGGCGTGCGTGCCATGCTGTCCGCCGCGCTGGAGGATATATTCAACGGCTGCGACGTCCTTGTCGCCCCGGCGGCGCCCACGGCGCCGTTCGCGCTCGGAACGGAGCGCCGCTCCGCGGCGGAGGCGTATCAGGCCGATATATGTACGGTGCCCGCGAGCATGGCGGGCATCCCAGCCGTATCGCTGCCCTGCGGTATGACAAAGTCGGGCATGCCCGTCGGAATGCAGGTCATGGCGGGCAGGCACAACGACGGGCTCGCGCTGTCCGTGGCGCGTTATTTTGAAAGGGAGGCGGACATTTCCTTTCGCCTGAGCGCGGAGGTGAGCCGTGAGCTATAAAATGATGTCCGGAATAGAGACGCACGTTGAACTTTCCACCGCCTCAAAGATATTCTGCGGCTGCCGGGTAAAGTTCGGCGCCAAGCCCAACACTCAGTGCTGCGACGTGTGCACAGGTCAGCCTGGCGCCCTTCCCGTGCTCAATAAAAATGCCGTTCGTTTGGGCATACTTGCGGGGCTTTGCTTAAACTGTACCATAAACGGGCGCACGCGTTTTGCCCGCAAAAACTATTTTTATCCCGACCTTCCCAAGGCATATCAGATCTCTCAGCAAGAGCTTCCGCTCTGCGAAAACGGCTATGTGGAGTTGGAGAGCGGCAAAAAAATATGCATAACGCGCATACATCTTGAAGAGGACGCGGGCAAGCTCGTCCACGAAGGCGACAGCACGTTCATAGACTACAACCGCTGCGGCGTGCCGCTTATAGAGATAGTGTCCGCGCCCGACATCTCTTCCCCCAAAGAGGCGCGCGAATATATAGAGGCGCTGCAGTCCGTACTGCGCTTTGCAGGCGTTTCGGACTGCCGCATGCAGCAGGGCTCCATGCGCTGCGACGTCAACATATCCGTGGCCGAAGAGGGCGCCCCCGCGGGCACGCGCACCGAACTTAAAAACTTAAATTCCGTAAGCGCGGTAGAGCGCGCCATGGAGCACGAATTTTTAAGGCAGTGCAATATTTTAAGCGGCGGCGGAAGGGTGGAACAGTCCACTTTGCGCTATGACGAAAAGTCTGGCGCTACCCTTGCCATGCGCGCCAAGGAGGACGCGCGCGACTACAGGTATTTTCCCGAACCGGATATCCCGGACATCGTCATTCCGCCGTCGGAGGTTGCGCTCATTAAAAAAAGCCTTCCCCGCCTTCCCGCGCAAAGGCTTGCAGAATATACGTCCCTCGGGGTCGGCGGCAACGCCGCCAGCCTGCTGTGCAGGTACAGGCGCGCATGCGATTTTTTTGAAAGCTGCCTCAAATTCGGGGCGGGCGCAAAGACCGCCGCCAACCTCATAGTCGGCACGGTATATGCTTCTCTCCTGACCGAAGATGACAAACTTGACTTCCGCATAGCCGTTAGCGCGCGGGACATGGCTGATATAGTAAAATATGTTGACGGCGGAAAGATGAACATAACGCGCGCTCAGCTCGTGCTCGGCAGGATGCTCAAAGAGGGCGTGCCGCTCAACGATTGCGTCGGGGAGGACGAACTCTCCGCGATGAGCGCGGACAGCCTCAAAGAGCTCTGCCGCGAGGCCATCCGCCTCAATCCGGCGGCGGCTGCCGATTACAGGTCGGGCAAAGTTAAGGCGATAGGCGGCTTTTACGGCTACATTAAGCGCGAAAGCGGAGGCAGGGCGGACATAAAGCTCGCCGAACAGATATTAAAAGAACTTTTAAAATAAAGGCATTTTGCGCAAGAACGCCCCTGCGGCGCCGCAAACGCGGCTCCGCAGGGGCGTATTTTACTATGCGGCATAATTTTTTTGCGCCGTGAATAGATTATATCGGAAAATGTTTTCGGCAAGTTTTGCCAAAATAGTATAAACTTACAAAAAATTTTCCCGCTGCACGCAGGTATTATTGGAGGGAAGTTGCTTTGACGGCGGTATTCGGCTTAAAAAAATTCATCGCTGTCGCGGCCGCCGCGGTTTGCGCGGCGGTGCTGTGCGCGGGCGTACATTTCAGCGGCGCGTATGCGGTGTACTTCGGCGGGACTTCGCGCCTGATACCCATATACAGCGTCGGCAGGGACGATAAGTATATAAGCATAACGTTCGACTGTGCCTGGGGCACCGAACACACGGACGCAATTTTAAAGGGCTTGTCGGACTACGGCGTAAAAGCCACCTTTTTCATGGTGGAATTCTGGGCGGAAAAGTATCCCGAATACGTGGCAAAGATAGATGCCGCGGGGCACGGCATAGGCACTCATTCAAAGACGCATTCGCACATGTCCGCCCTCTCGGAGGGGGATATCCGCGCGGAACTTCAAAGTTCGTCGGCGGCTATAACTTCCGTCACGGGCAAGGATGTCGATCTGTTTCGTGCGCCGTACGGCGATTATAACGACCGCGTCGTCTCCGTTGCGCGCGACATGGGGCTCTACACAATACAGTGGGACGTAGACAGCCTCGATTGGAAAGACCTCTCCGCAGGCGAAATAGTCAGGCGCGTCACTTCCAAAGTCGGCAGCGGCTCGATAATTTTAATGCACAACAACGGGGCGCACACGGCAGAGGCCGTGCCTGTAATATTGCAGACGCTTAAAGAGCGGGGCTATACGTTCGTGCCCGTGGGCGAGCTCATATACAGGCAGGATTTCACCGTCGATCCGAACGGCAGGCAGCAACCGTCTGCATGAAAACCGATAATAAGAAATACATTTTGGAGGTATATAATGAACTACAATACGGAAAAGAACAACAGGGTCTACATTCACGGCGAAATAGTCAGCCATGCCGAATTTTCGCACGAAGTGTTCGGCGAAGGTTTTTACGAATTTTTTGTAAAGGTGCTTCGCCTTTCCGGCCAGGCAGACATCCTGCCCGTCACCGTCTCGGAAAGGATAATGACGCCCGACATGAAGCCCGGTTCGCCCATAAGCGCGCTCGGACAGTTCCGCTCTTACAACAAGTTGGAAGGCGGGCGCTCCCGCCTGATGCTTACCGTGTTCGTGCGCGAGCTTTTGGATGAGCCGCAGGGCAAAAACCCCAACAGCATAGTGCTTTCCGGCTATATCTGCAAGCCGCCCGTCTATCGCACCACGCCCTTCAACAGGGAGATAGCCGACCTTTTGGTGGCGGTGAACCGTTCCTATAACAAGTCGGACTACATCCCCGCCATAGCGTGGGGAAGGAACGCGCGCTTTGTAAAAAACCTCGCCGTAGGCGAAAAGATAGCCCTCTCCGGCAGGATACAGAGCAGGGAATACCAAAAAAAGCAGGAAGACGGCTCCCTTCTTACGATGACCGCATACGAAGTATCCATATCCAAGCTCGCCGCGTTCGACGACGATAACGCGTTCGACATAGACGAGGAATTTGAGCTGTATTCCCGTCCCGCCGCACTGCACGTGATCGAACAGCAGTAGTACAATGTGCACAAAAATAAAAAAACTGCTTGCAAATTTTTTTGCCGTGTGATATCATATTAAAAACCGTATGGTTTTGTGTCTGCAAATTTCATATTTTATTATAATGCTATGATGCGGAATAGTAGCTGCGTTTACCGGTTCAGAGATTTGCCGTTCGGTGCAAGGCAAACAAAGTGGCACAGCGAACTCGCCGCGGAGCAGCTTTGCTGAAACATAAGTAGGCAAAGACGGTTTTCCGCCGTATAAAGGAGGGGGTGTGAACGCACCCGCAGAGGCAACTTTTTGTTGCGAAGAAGAGTGGTACCACGTCGGCACGGCGTCTCTTTGAAGAGACTCCGTGCCGTTTTTTAACCCCAAAAGGGTAAAAATAATTTAAAAGGTGGTATCGCATGAAAAACTTTTCAAAGTATTCAAAACAGTATTTCCTTCCCCCCGTAAGGTGTATGGACTGGGCGGAAAAGGACGCGGTCGAACGCGCCCCCGTGTGGTGTTCCGTGGATCTGCGCGACGGCAACCAGAGCCTCATAGAGCCCATGTCGCTCAAAACCAAGATAGAATTTTTTAAACTGCTTGTGGAGATAGGTTTCAAAGAGATAGAGGTGGGCTTCCCCGCCGCGTCGGAAACGGAGTACGAATTCATGCGCAGGCTGATAGAAGACGGGCTCATCCCCGACGACGTCACCGTGCAGGTGCTCACCCAGGCGCGCGAACACATCATAAGAAAGACGTTTGCCGCCGTGCACGGCGCAAAGAACGTCATCGTGCACGTGTACAATTCCACGTCCGTCGCCCAGCGCGAACAGGTTTTCAAAAAGGACAGGGAAGAGATAAAAAAGATAGCCACGGACGGCGCCCGCCTTTTAAAACAGCTCGCAAAAGAGGAGGGGGCAAATTACCGCTTTGAATATTCCCCCGAATCGTTCACAGGGACGGAGCCGGAGTATGCGCTGGAAGTGGTCAACGCCGTGCTGGACGTGTGGCAGCCGAGTGAGGACAACAAGGCGATAATCAACCTGCCCGCCACGGTGGAAAACGCCATGCCGCACGTGTATGCGCAGCAGGTGGAATATTTCAATAAGAATATGGCTCACCGCAAAAACGTGGTGCTCTCGCTCCATCCGCACAACGACAGGGGCTGCGCCGTCGCCGCGGCGGAAATGGGCATGCTTGCGGGCGCGGACAGGGTGGAAGGCACGCTCTTCGGCAACGGTGAACGCACAGGCAACGTAGATGTCATCACGCTTGCAATGAACATGTTCTCGCAGGGGGTAGACCCCGGGCTCAACTTTGAAAACATGCCCTATATATGTTCGCTCTACCGCACCTACACCGGCATGGAAATAAATCCCCGCCAGCCGTACGCGGGCGAGCTGGTGTTTGCCGCCTTCTCCGGTTCCCATCAGGACGCCATTGCAAAGGGCATGGAATGGAGGGAAAAGCACGCACTTTACGGCTGGAACGTGCCCTATCTCCCCATAGACCCTCACGATGTGGGCAGGCAGTACGATGCGGACGTAATCCGCATAAATTCGCAGTCCGGCAAGGGCGGCGTGGGCTATATACTGCAAAAGAGCTACGGCATAAACATGCCAGCCCGCATGAAAGAGGCGATGGGCTACGCAGCCAAGGACGTTTCGGACAGGCAGCACAAGGAGCTCCGTCCCGAAGAAGTCTATAAAATTTTCAGCGAACGGTTTATTGAAAACAGGTCGGTGTTCGACGTGCTCGCCTGCCATTACCGCCAGGAGGGCGGCATAGCGGCGGAAGTCACCCTGTCAAAGGGCGGCAGGATAAGCGTCGTTTCGGAGGGGGGCAACGGCAGGCTGGACGCCGTTTCCAACGCGCTCAAAAAGGCGCTCGGCACCGAATATGTGCTCACCGACTATGAAGAGCACGCGCTCACCCAGCGTTCCTCTTCGCGCGCGATATCCTATGTGGGGATAGAGTGCGGCGGCAAAACTTTCTGGGGCGCGGGCGTGGACGAAGATATCATCACGAGCTCCGTAAAGGCGCTCGTCGCGGCGATAAACAACATGCTTTCGTGACCGCACGCCCTTCGTGAAGTTTTTGTGAACAGCGAAACGCCTCTCAAATATGATTGACTTGTCACCCTTTCGCGGGGTATAATTTATAAGGATGCGGCTTAAAGTGCAATGTTTTCTTTTTGCCGCAAATAAACAAAAAGGTCAAGTTATGTATCCCGATCCTCTGTTCAGTATAGGAGATATCGATATATACGCCTACGGCGTGTGTATGGCGGTCGGCATAATTTTATGCTTCGTCTTTTTACTGTGGGTATTCTCCTATAGGAACTTCAATGAAGAATGTACAGACAAAATGTTGCTCCTGGGCATAGTCGCAACAGGCATAGGCATACTCTTTGCCATGCTCTTCCAATCGGTGTACGACTATATCGCAGACCCGGACGGCGGGTTCAAGTTCGGCAACATGACTTTCTTGGGCGGGCTGATAGGCGGCGTAGGCAGCTATCTTCTGTTCTACAACCTGTATGTGTACGTCGTTGCGCCGCGCGCAAAGTCAAAACTGCTTCAAAACAACATGAACGCCAGCCTTACGGACGCCCTTCCGTTCATCCCCATAGCCATCGTCATAGCGCACGCCTTCGGCAGGCTGGGATGTTCGTTTGCCGGGTGCTGCCACGGGCCTGAGACGGACGCATGGTACGGAATGTATATGTATGCGCGCTCCCTTGGCGGGTATGCAACGGTAGTTCCCACACAGCTCTTTGAATGTATATTCCTCGCCGTGCTCGCCGCCGTGATGGCGCTGCTGTACTTCAAGTTCAAGTTCAACTGCAACTTCGGGGTATATTGCATAGCGTACGGCGTATGGCGTTTTTTAATAGAGTTCGTCCGCGATGACGACCGCGGCGGGTTTATTCCCGGGCTCACGCCTTCGCAGTTCTGGTGCATCATAATGGTGCTGCTCGGCATAGGTTACTTCTTTTTGTATAAGTACGTGTTCAAGAAGATGATGAAGCACCCCGAACTTCAGCCGCCCGTCAACGGCAAAAAGGCGCCGGCTGCCGCCGAAGGCGAAAGTACGGCAAATGACGATGCCGGCTCGGAAAAATAAAATTTTTGCAATATGTAAAAAAAGCGCTTTTTCGGCGCTTTTTTTATTGACTTTTTACTGCCGCGGCTATATATTGTTGTGCGGGAAAAATGAGGAGAAATAATTTTGCCGGGCGTATTGTTTTCAGGTGATGTACGTCCGGTAGTCGGGAGCAACATCAATGGATAACCTTCTCTTCACGCTGAACGCGATCCTTCCCCTCATTCTGCCCATAGTGCTCGGCTATGTGCTCCGTCGCATAAAGCTGTTCGGCAGGGTGTTTTTAAATTACGGCAACAAGCTCGTATTTACCGTTTTTATACCGATACTCATTTTCAATAATCTGTACATGACAAACTTTTCCGACATAAATTGGAAAATAGCCCTCTTTGTGTTTGTTGCAACCGTGGGAATGTTTGCCGTGGGTTGGCTGCAAGCCCTGCCCTTCAGGCGTATGCCTACAAGGCGCAGCGTGGTGCATCAGGCGGCATTCAACACAAATTATGCGGTAATAGGTTTTTCGCTCTCCGTAATGCTTGCAGGCGAAGCGGCAGGCACCCAGGCGAGCGTGGCGGCTGCCGTCATCGTGCCTACCATCAACCTTCTCGCCGTAATAGCTCTTTCAATGTATGGCAACGAACAGGGCAGACGCCCCACGGCAAAGCAGGTGGCGTTAAGGATAGTGACCAACCCGCTCATTATCTCCGTCGTAATAAGCCTTGCCTTTATGTCTCTTCGCTTTGGGCTGATGCAGGCGGGCATTGATTTCACGCTCTCGGACGATAATTTTATTGCAAAAACCCTTGATAATCTCGCGGCGGTGGCAATGCCGCTTGCACTCATTGTGCTTGGCGGCCAGTTCAAATTCAGCGCCGCAGGGCACCTTTGGAAGGAGATAACCGTCGCCTCTGTAACAAGGCTGTTGGTAATTCCCGCCCTGTGCCTTGTCGTCGCATACCTTGTCGGCATGCGTTCCGCTGCCGAAATAGCTGTCATAATCTCCGTTTGCGGCACTCCGGTGGCTGTATCCAGCTCGCCTATGGTGATACAGATGGGGCAGGACGGCGAACTTGCCGGTCAGCTCGTTGTATGGACGACGCTGTTTTCCGCGGTCAGCCTGTTCCTGATGATATTCACATGCTCGGCAATAGGGATCCTGTAAATTTGCAATAAGTAAGCCGCGCGCGGACAACTTGTCCGCGCGCGGCTTTTTCGCATACGCGTTTTTGCATAAACAAAATTTACTTTCACATACTTTTTCTGTAAACTTTTTTACTCCGCGGCGAATGCGTTCGTTGCGGCATATATAAGGAGCAATCTATGAAAGCAACGGGCATTGTAAGAAGGATAGACGAACTCGGCAGGGTGGTGATACCAAAGGAGATACGTTCCACTTTGCGTTTAAAATCGGGCGACCCGCTGGAAATATTTACCGACCGCGACGAGCTCATGCTCAAAAAATACTCGCCCATAGCCTCGCTTGAAAAGTTTTCCGAAGGCACGGCAAAGAGCCTGAGCGACCTTTCCGGGCACCTTGCGGTCATCTGCGACACGGACGAGGTTTTGTATGCCGCCGGCAGCGGAAAGCGCGACGTCTGCGGCAAGGGCCTGTCCGCCCAGATGGACAGGATAATGGAGGGCAGGCGCAGCTATATCGCAAGCGCGGCGGAAGGGCAGGAGGTCATCCCCATAACGGAGGGCGGCGCAAAGGTCTCGGCACAGGTGATAGTTCCCATCGTTTCGGGCGGGGACTGCCTCGGCGCTGTGGCGCTCATCTCCATGCGCGAAGGCGAAAAGATAGGTCAATCGGCAGCCAAACTTGCGCAGCTTTCGGCGGAGATACTCGCTTCACAGTTTGAATAAACCGTGCGTAAAGCGGCGTTGTTCAGGTCATATATGGGGACTAAATTGCATTTGCGGGGTACTATGTCCGCTAAAATTTTAAAGGTTTTTTCGGGGGAACGCGCCTATCTGAAGGCTGCGGCGGTCATAGCGGCGGGCGGACTCATTTCCAAACTGCTCGGCGCCCTTTACCGCATACCGCTCACAAACATACTCGGCAGCGAAGGTATGGGGATATACCAGATGGTGTATCCCCTGTACTGCATACTGCTCACGGTGTCCTCTTCGGGCATACCCGCGGGCATTGCCCGCCTGGTTTCTTCGGGCGGGGCGGGCGCAGAGCGCAGGGCGCTGCGGCTGTACGGTTTTGTGGGGGCTGCGGGCGGCGCGGCGATGTTCCTGCTGTCCGGCCCGCTCGCGTCCCTGCAGGGCGAACCCTGCCTGGCGCTGTGCTGCAAACTGCTCTCGCCCGCCGTGTTCTTCGTCTCCGTCATCTCCGTCGTGCGCGGCTATTTCCAGGGCAGGCACGATATGTTCCCCACGGCTTTTACCGAAGTGTGCGAACAGCTCTTAAAGGTGCTTGCGGGCGTGGCGTTCGCGCTGTATTTTAAGGACGATATGTATCTCGCAACGGCTTTCACGCTGCTTGCCGTCACCGTGAGCGAGGCGTTTTCCGCCCTGTTTGCCGTCATTTTATACCGCGGCGAAAGGAAGCTGTTCCGCCTGCTCTACCGCGAAAGAGGCGTGCGCCTTGGGGATATTTTAAAATTTACCGTCCCCGTCACCGTGACTGCGGTGGCAATGCCCGTCTCGCAGCTTGCAGAGAGCATCGTGGCGGTGCACCTTCTGCGCGCCCTGTCGGAGGGCGCCACGTCGCTCTACGGGCTGTTTTCCGGCTGCGCGATGACGGTCATAAACCTGCCCGTCTCCGTGGCTTACGGGCTTGCCGCTGCGGGAATACCCAAAATTTCCCCGCTCGCCGCCGCAGGCAGGGAAGAGGAAGCCCGCGCCGCCGCGGTAAAGATGGCGGTGATGACGCTCGCAGTCGGCATTCCGTCGGCGGTAGGGCTGTACGTGTTTGCCCCGCTCGCGGTGAACATCATATTCCGTTCGCTCGGTGCGGCGCAGGGCGCGCTGCTCATAAAACTCATAAGGGTGATGTCGGTAAACGCCGCCACGCTCTCGCTCGTGCAAACGGCGTCCGCCTGCCTCACGGCGCTCGGCGCCCCGCTCAGGGCTACGGCGGTGCAGTGGACGACCTGCATTTTACGCGTGTTGCTCACCGCGCTGTTCATAAAATATACATCGCTCTCCGTTCTCGGGGCGGCGATAGCCGCAAACATCGCTTATTTTGTTGCGGCGGCGCTCAATGTGTGGTATATTATACAAAACGGAAAACGCAGGCCGCGCATGCCAAGGCTGCCGCGGCGTGGCAAAACAGATTCGGAGAATGATTATGAAAATAACACTCATCGGCCTCGGCGTGCAGGAAGGTGACCTGAGCGCACGCGCCGAAGCAGCTCTTAAAAGCGGGGCAAAAATTTTTGCGCGCACATCAAAGGCTCCAGCGTTCGCTTCCCTGAACGGGTATGACGTCCGCACGCTCGACGGCTTGTTTGAAAGCAGCCGCAACTTTGACACGCTCAACAAAAAACTTGCAAAGGCGGTGCTCGACGCGTCAAAGCAGGGCGACGTTGTCTACTGCGTGGACGGCGCCGTGTGCGAAGATACCGCCTGCAGGATGATACTTTCCCGCCATAAGGATACTTTAGTGATAGATGGCGTATCCAAGGCGGCGCACATATCTTCGCTCGCCCGCCTCAAATCTGCCCGGGTGACGGGCATCTCCGCCTACGATATAGGCAATTTAAAGAGCTCGCCCGCCGTCGCCGTATATGATATGGACGATTTTTATGCCGCGAGCGAGGTAAAGATAAAACTTTCCGACCTGTTCGGCGAAGAGGCGGAATGCGCCTTTGTCTCTTCGGAAGGTGTCAAAAAAATAAAGGTCTACGAGATAGACCGCATGAAGCATTACGATATGTCCTGCGGCGTGGCGGTGGAAGAGGCGGACTTTTTACATAAACAGCGCTACGACTATGCCGACCTTGTGCACATGGTAGAACTTCTGCGCGCCCCCGGCGGCTGCCCGTGGGACAGGGCGCAGACTAACGAGAGCATACGCATAAACATGATAGAAGAGGCGTATGAACTTGTGGACGCCGTAAATAAGGATGACGACGACATGATAGAAGAGGAGACGGGCGACGTGCTCCTTCAGGCGGCGTTCCACACCGTGATGAAGGGCGAACAGGGCGCGTTTACCGCGGAGGACGTCACCACAAGGGTCGTAAAAAAACTGATATTCCGCCATTCGCACATATTCGGCAAGGACAAGGCCAAGGACGAGGCCGACGCCCTCGGCGTGTGGGAAAAGAACAAGCGCGAAGAAAAGCATCAGTCCACCTTTGGCGAAACGGTTGCCGCCGTTCCGTCGGGTTTTCCCTCCTGCATGCGCGCGCAGAAGGTGCAAAAGCGCGCCGCAAAGGCGGGGCTGGACTACCTCTCTTCGGTCTCCGCCGCGGAGCAGCTCTCCCAGGATGCGCAAAATTGCGTAAACGCTCTCGTAAAGCAGGATAAACAGGCGGCAGAAAGGGCGTGCGGCGAACTGCTGTTTACCGCCGTCGGGCTGTGCAGGCTGGCGGGAGCCGACTGCGAACAGGCACTTGCCGACGCCACGGAGCAGTTTTCAAAAAAATTCATAAAGGCGGAAGAGATCGCCATTTCACAGGGGAAGAACGTCTCCGATTTTACCGAACTCGACTGGAAGTGGTACCTCATGCAGGCGGAAAATGCTCTTAAAAAAGATTGATATAGGCGGGCTTTTAACGCCCAATAACGTGTTTCTTGCCCCGCTTGCGGGGTATACGAACGCCGTGTTCCGCGAAATGTGTTACAATCTCGGCGCGGGGCTTACGTTTACCGAAATGGTCAGCGCCAAGGGGCTGTGCTACAACAGCAAAAACACGCGCGAACTTCTGTACATAACGCCCTCTTACGGCGGGATAAAGGCGGTGCAGCTGTTCGGTTCGGATGCGGACTACATGCGCCGCGCCGCGGAGAGCCAAGATGTTTCGCCCTTTGACCTCATAGATATAAACATGGGCTGCCCGGTGCCCAAAATTTTCGGCAACGGCGACGGCAGCGCGCTGTTGCAGGACTTTAAAAGGGCGGCTGCGGTGATAGCGGCGTGCAAAAAGAGCGGCAAACGCGTCTCGGTAAAATTTCGCATAGGGCTTTCGGCGGAAAAGCTCGTCACGGCGGATTTTGCAAAGATGTGCGAAGACAGCGGCGCCGACATGATAACCGTCCACGGCCGCACGCGCGACAAGATCTATGCGGGCGAGGTCAACTGTGAAGAGATCGCCCGCGCAAAGGCTGCGGTGAAGATACCCGTAATTGCCAACGGCGGCATATTTTCCCCTGCCGACGCGGATGCGCTCATGGAAAGGACGGGGGCGGACGGGGTGATGCTGGCGCGCGGGGCAATGTATTCGCCCTGGCTGTTTGCCGAGATAACCGGCACGCCCGTGCCCGACCGCCGCGCCCTTATAATGCGCCAGTTAAAGGATACGTACTCTGCGTTCGGTGAGCGGTTCGCCGTCGTATTCATGCGCAAAATGGCGGCGTTTTACACAAAGGGGATGCCCGGTTCGGCAGCCCTGCGGGAAAAGCTCTTTACCTGCGATACGATGGAAAAGCTGGAAGAGATGATAGCCTCGGCACAATTTTAAATAAAAAAACAATGCCGTCCGCGGCGCCGCATGGTAAAGGCGCCGCGGACGGCATTTTCATATATGTTTCCGCCTCAAAACAACAAGC
>CALVPV010000007.1 GCA_944353935.1 uncultured Clostridia bacterium
AGAGGGCAGCGGCACCATGTTTTACAGTTGACTGATTTATTGCGTTAAATCAGTCTTTATTTTAGTAAAGGACATTGTTTTTCGGTGAAAAAATGGACGGAAAGAGTATAATAAAAGAAGATAAGCAATACATCGCCGGGACATATTCGCGTTTCCCCGTGGCTTTTAAAGAGGGCAAGGGGTGTAAGCTGTACGACTATGACGGCAAGGAATATATAGATTGCGGCAGCGGCATAGCCGTCAATATCTTCGGCGTCAACGACGAGGAGTGGAAAGATGCGGTGACGGCACAGCTCAACAGCATACAGCACGCCAGCAACCTCTACTATACGGAGCCGCAGGCAAGGCTTGCCGAGTTGCTCTGCCGGCGCACGGGCGCGGGGAAGGTATTCTTCGGCAACAGCGGCGCCGAGGCAAACGAATGCGCCATAAAGGCGGCGCGCAAGTACGGCGAAGAGCACGGCGGCAGGAAGCAGATAATCACCTTAAAAAATTCCTTCCACGGCAGGACTATAGCGACGCTCGCCGCTACCGGGCAGGACGCCTTCCACAGGCATTTTGGCCCGTTTCCCGACGGGTTCGTGTATGCCGATCCCGACCTCGACGGCATTGAAAAATGTTTAAGCGGCGACACTTGCGCCGTCATGATAGAGTGTATACAGGGTGAGAGCGGCGTAAACGTCCTCGGCGCCGATTTTGTAAAGGGCGTTGAAAAATTGTGTCGTGAAAGGGACATCCTTCTCATCTGCGACGAGGTGCAGACGGGCAACGGCAGGACGGGATATCTGTACGCTTACATGGCTTACGGCATTTCGCCGGATATCGTCACCACGGCAAAGGGGTTGGGCGGCGGCTTGCCCATAGGCGCCTGCATGATGTTCGGGCGGTGCTCGGGCATATTGGGGCCGGGGGACCACGGCTCTACCTTCGGCGGCAATCCCGTTGCCTGCGCCGGGGCGTGCAGCATTGTGGAAAGGATAGACGATAAATTGCTCGAAGATGTGCGCGGCAAGGGCGCGTACTTCATGGCGGGCCTTAAAGAAATAGAGGGAGTGCGCTCCGTGAGCGGGATGGGCCTTATGATAGGCATAGAGACGGAACGCCCCGCGGCGGAGATCGCCGGCGAATGTTTAAAGAGGGGATTGCTTGTGCTTACGGCGCATTCAAAGGTGCGCCTGCTGCCGCCCCTTACGATAAGCAAAGAACAGATAGACTTTGCGCTTAAAATTTTAAAAGAGGTTATATGCCGATGAAACATTTACTTAAACTGAGCGATCTTTCAAGGGAGGATATCCTCTCCATACTCAACCTTGCCGACCAGCTCAAATTCGAGCGCGCCAACGGCATCCGCAAGGATTACCTTAAGGGCAAAAAACTCGGTATGATATTCCAAAAGGCTTCCACCCGCACGAGGGTGTCTTTTGAAGCGGGTATGTACGAGCTCGGCGGTTACGCGCTCTTCCTTTCGAGCAACGACCTGCAGATAGGCAGGGGCGAGCCCGTGCAGGATACGGCGCGCGTGCTTTCGCGCTATTTGGACGGCATAATGATCCGCACGTTCGCCCAGCAGGAGGTCGAAGACCTTGCAAAGTACGGTTCCATACCCGTGATAAACGGGCTCACCGACTACTGCCATCCCTGCCAGGTGCTTGCCGACCTTATGACCATAAGGGAGTACAAGGGCACGTTCAAAGGTTTAAAAATGGCGTTCATAGGCGACGGCAACAACATGGCCAACAGCCTCATCGTAGGCGCGGTTAAAATGGGAATGAATTTTACCGTTGCCTGCCCTGAGGGGTACGAACCGGACGCCGACCTTGTAAAGTGGGGAAAGGAGAGCGGGCTTTTGACCGTGACGGACAGCGTGGAAGAAGCGCTTGAGGGCGCGGACGTGCTCTATACCGATGTCTGGGCGTCCATGGGACAGGAGAAGGAGAAGAAGGAGCGCGAAAACATCTTCAAGGGCTATCAGATCAACGAAAAGAACATCAAGGCTGCAAAAGAGGATGTCATGGTCATGCACTGCCTTCCCGCTCACCGCGGAGAGGAGATAACCGACGGCGTGTTCGAAGCGCATGCCGGGGAAATATTCGAAGAGGCGGAAAACAGGCTGCACGCGCAAAAGGCGGTCATGGTAAAACTCATGCGCTGAATAGCCCTTCCCGCGGCGCGTACGGCGCCGCAGGGTGCGCTGTGACACATACGAAAATAATTACATAACTTCGGAAAAAGGAAGCATAGATGAAAGACAGAAAAGTTTATTTGACGCTTGCAAACGGCAGACAGTTTACGGGGTATTCCTTCGGCGCCGAAAAGGAAGTCGTGGGCGAACTCGTATTCACGACGGGCATGACGGGCTATATCGAAACGCTGACCGACCCCAGCTACTACGGCCAGATAGTCACCCAGACATTTCCGCTCATAGGCAACTACGGCATGATAGAGGCGGATATGGAGAGCAAGAAGCCGTGGCCCACGGCGTATATCGTAAGGGAAAAATGCGACGTGCCCTCCAATTTCAGATGCGGGGGCACTATAGACGCGTTCCTTAAAAAGCACGGCATCCCCGGCATCTACGGTATGGACACGCGCGAGCTCACAAAGATTGTGAGGGAAGCGGGCGTCATGAACGCCGCTATCACCAAAAAGCCTTTAAAGGATCTCACCGAGGTAACCTCCTATGTCATAAAGGATGCCGTCAGGTCTGTCACCTGCGAAGAAGTGGAATACAGCGGCGATCCGCACGGCATAAAGGTCGCCGTTTGGGACTTCGGCGCAAAGAACAACATCCCGCGCGAACTTGTAAAGCGCGGCTGCTATTGCATGAAAGTGCCTTCGTACTATACTGCGGAACAGATCCTTGCCCTGGAACCTCGCGGCCTTATGCTTACCAACGGCCCCGGCGACCCTTCCGAAAATTCAGAAGTGATCTCCAACATACGCAAACTTGCCGGCAAACTTCCCATATTCGGCATCTGCCTCGGGCATCAGCTCTTTGCCCTTGCCATGGGCGGCAGGACTGCCAAGATGAAGTACGGCCACAGGGGCTCCAATCAGCCGGTCAAAAACCTCGATACGGGCAGGGTGTACATCTCCAGCCAGAACCACGGTTACGAGGTAATCTCTTCCAGCGTGGAGGGCGGCAAACTGAGTTTTGTCAACGCCAACGACGGTACATGCGAAGGGTTTGAATATCCCGAACTCAACGCCTATACCGTTCAGTTCCATCCCGAAGCATGCGGCGGCCCCATGGATTGCTCGTTCCTGTTCGATAAATTCATACTCAACATAAAGGAGGGCAGGTATCATGCCTAAGAGAGCGGATATTAAAAAGGTACTCGTAATAGGTTCGGGCCCCATAGTCATAGGCCAGGCGGCTGAATTCGACTACGCGGGTGCACAGGCATGCCGCGTGCTCAAAGATGCAGGGCTGGACGTTGTATTGTGCAACTCCAATCCCGCAACGATAATGACGGATAAGGCGCTCGCGGACGAAATATACCTCGAGCCCCTCACCATAGATACATTAAAAAGGATCATAATAAAGGAGCGTCCGGACAGCCTGCTCGCCTCGCTCGGCGGCCAGACGGGGCTCACGCTCGGATGCCAGCTTGCCAAAGAGGGATTTTTGGACGAGTGGGGCGTAAAGCTCATAGGCGTAAACCTGAGCGCGATAGACAGGGCGGAGGACAGGGAACTCTTCAAAGAGACGATGCAGAAGATAAACCAGCCCGTCGTTCCTTCGGATATCGCATATACGGTGGAAGAGTGCCTTGAAGTTGCGCAAAGGATAGGCGGCTATCCAGTAATAGTCCGCCCCGCGTACACTCTTGGCGGTGCGGGCGGCGGCGTCGCCCACGACGAGGAAGAGCTTAAGATAATCGCTCACAACGGCCTGATGCTCTCGCCCATCACGCAGGTGCTCATAGAAAAGTACATCGGCGGCTGGAAGGAGATAGAGTTCGAAGTGCTGCGCGACGGTGCGGGCAACGTGCTCACCGTCTGCTCTATGGAGAACTTCGACCCCGTCGGCATCCATACGGGCGATTCTATAGTAATCGCTCCCGCTGTCACGCTCTCAGATAAGGAATATCAGATGCTGCGCACCGCTTCGCTCGACATAATAACCGAGCTCGGCATAGAAGGCGGCTGCAACTGCCAGTTTGCGCTCAATCCCGATTCGTTTGAATATTCCGTAATAGAAGTAAATCCCCGTGTTTCGCGCTCTTCGGCGCTCGCTTCCAAGGCGACGGGCTATCCCATCGCAAAGGTCGCCACAAAGATAGCTCTCGGCTATACGCTGGACGAGATAAAGAACGACGTTACGGGAAAGACGTACGCCTGCTTTGAACCCACGCTCGACTACGTGGTCGTAAAACTGCCCAAGTGGCCGTTCGATAAATTTTTATATGCAAAGCGCACCCTCGGCACAAGGATGAAGGCCACGGGCGAAGTCATGGCGATAGGCACCAACTTTGAAATGGCGATAATGAAGGCGGTGCGCGGCGCGGAGATCTCGCTCGGAACGCTCAATATGCCCAAGATGGCGGAATTTTCTGACGAGGAGATACGCGAAAAGCTCCACGAACTCACCGACGAAAGGCTGTTTGTGGTGTTCAGCGCCATAAAGCGCGGTATTTCCGTAAAGGAGATACACGACATCACGATGATCGACGAATGGTTCCTTGAAAAGTTAAAGAATCTTGCCGATTTCGAAGATGAGATAAAGGGTAAGCCCATTACCCGTAAGCAGTATATGCACGGCAAGAGGATGGGCTATCCCGACAAGGAGCTGGAAAAGATATCGGGCAACAAGCTGCCCATGCACCGCGACGCCGTGTTCAAGATGGTAGATACCTGCGGCGCGGAATTTGCTGCCCAGACGCCCTATTTCTATTCGACTTACGACGAACCGGAGCACGATGAGGCAAAGCCCTTTGTAAAGCGCAGCAAAAAGCGCAGGATAATAGTCATCGGCTCGGGACCCATCCGTATCGGCCAGGGCATAGAATTTGACTATTCGTCCGTTCACTGCGTGTGGACGCTCAAAGAGCTCGGCTACGAAGTGATAATCATAAACAACAACCCGGAGACCGTTTCCACCGACTTCGACACGGCGGACAGGCTGTACTTTGAATCGCTCACGCCGGAGGACGTGCAGAGCGTCATCGATGTGGAAAAGCCCTACGGCGTCGTGATAACATTCGGCGGGCAGACTGCGATAAAACTTTGCAGCTACCTCGACAAAAAGGGCATACGCATCCTCGGCACCCCTGCCGACAGCGTCGATCTTGCCGAAGACAGGGAGAGGTTCGACGAGCTTTTGGAGCAGTTCTCCATTGCCCGCCCCAAGGGCGTCTCCGTGATGACCAAGCAAGAGGCGATCGCGGCTGCGGAAAAGCTCGGCTATCCCGTGCTCCTTCGCCCGTCGTACGTAATAGGCGGCCAGAATATGACCATTGCCTTTACGCAGAACGATATAGAGAGGTATATGGACGTCATACTTTCGCAGAAGATAGAAAACCCCGTCCTCTGCGATAAGTATCTGATGGGCACCGAATTGGAGGTGGATGCCATATCCGACGGCGTGGACGTGCTCATACCCGGCATAATGCAGCATATAGAGCGCGCGGGCGTGCACAGCGGCGACTCGATAGCCGTATATCCCCCTTACAACCTGAGCGACGCCATGCTCAAAAAGGTCGTGGATGTGTCCATGAAGCTCGCCATCTCGCTCAAGACGAAGGGGCTCATAAATATCCAGTACGTCATCTATCAGAACGAGCTGTATGTTATAGAGGTCAACCCCAGGGCGTCGCGCACGATCCCCTATATATCCAAGGTCACGGGCGTGCCGATGGTGGAACTCGCCACAAAGATACTCGTCGGCGCAAAATTAAAGCGCCTCGGCTACGGCACGGGCCTCTATCCCAATTCGCCGTATGTCGCCGTAAAGGTGCCCGTCTTCTCGTTTGAAAAGTTAAACGACGTCAACTCTCAGCTCGGGCCCGAGATGAAGTCCACGGGCGAAGTGCTGGGCATAGGCAAGACCATAGAGGAGGCGCTGTTCAAGGGGCTGGTTTCTGCGGGATTCAATATGAAACATCCCACCAAACAGCATCCTTCGGGCATCTACTTTACGATAAACGATCAGGACAAATACGAGATAGTCAACATCGTTAAAAAGTTTGCCGACCTCGGCCTGACGTTCTACGCCACAAAGGGTACGGCAAAGGTCATCCGCAGCCTCGGCATAGAGTGCACTGAGGTGGCGCGCCTGTCCACCAACGATGACATATTCAAACTGATGGACGAAGGCAAGATAGACTACGTCGTATATACCGGCAAGACTGATATGGAGTCTATAACCAACTATATTTCGCTCCATCATCACGCCATTCTGCTCGGCATAACCGTGCTCACTTCGCTCGACACGACAAATGCACTTGCGGACTGTATCGCAGGCAGGTACACCCAGTTCAACACCGAACTTGTGGATATAAACCACCTTCGCAGGGAAAAGCTCAAGCTCAGTTTCTGCAAGATGCACAGCTGCGGCAACGACTACATCTTCTTCAACAATTTCGATAATAAGATCACCTGCCCCGAATCGCTTGCCATCAATTTCTCCGACAGGCATTACGGCATAGGCAGCGACGGCATCGTAATGATAGAAAAGTCAGACGTCGCTGACTGCAAGATGCGCGTGTTCAATCGTGACGGCAGCGAGGGCGGGCTTGCGGCAAATCCTTTAAGGGGAGTTGCCAAATACGTGTTCGATAAGCACATAGTAAATTCCGACAGGGTCACCGTTGAAACGTGCGGCGGTGTGCGTGAGCTCGAAGTTGTCTCCTTTAACGGCGTGGCGAGCTCGGTCTCCGTCAACCTCGGCAAGGCTGCATTCGATCCTTCCGTAAAGACCTTCGAATTCGGGGGCAGGGAGTACGGCGTAACCGCAGTCGACGTGGGCAATTCCCATTGCGTCATATTCTGCGACAAGGTGGACGATATAGACATCGACGCGCTCGGTCAGGCGATCGTCGCTTCGGGGATGTTCCCCGGCCTTTCGTATGTTGACTGCGCAAGGGTGGTCAACGACCTTGCCGTAAAGGTTCGCGTATGGGACAGGATCAACGGCGAAACTATGGCTTGCGGAACGGCTGCGGCGGCTGTTGCCGCGGCGGCGATAAAGGCGGGCAGCTGCGCCAAGGATAAGATTATCACCATAAAACTTCGCGGCGGCGATCTGTTTGTAAAGTGCCTTGAAGACGGCGAGCTTATACTTGACGGCAGCGTAAAGCAGTCGTATGAAGGTGTGATAGAAATATAATGATCTATTTTGACAATGCGGCGACTACAAGGCCTGTACAGGCTGTGCTCGATGTCGCCGGGAAATATCTTTCGGAGCAATTTTATAATCCTTCCGCGTTATACGCGGAAGGATATAATTTGCACCGCGAATTGGAAAAAGTCCGCGGGGATATCGTATCCTGTATAGCCGATGCGGACGAATATTCCGCAACGATAACGTCCTGCGGGACAGAGGCGGACAACCAGGCAATCTTTTGCGGCGGAAGGCGGGGCAATATCGTAAGCACCATGGGCGAACACGCCGCTGTCTATGCCGCCGTGCAGGAGGCAGGCAGGCGCGGGATAGAAGCCCGTTTTGCTCCGCTCAACGGTGACGGCAGCGTGAACGTTGATGAGCTTTTGAACCTTGTGGACGAAAAGACTTCGCTCGTCTCCGTGATACACGTAAATAATGAAACGGGCGCGATAAACGATATCGACGCCATAGCAAAGAAGGTAAAGGCAAAAAATCCGCGTACGCTCTTTCATTCCGACGGCGTGCAGGCTTTCGGCAAGATCCCGTTCAGGCTTGGCGGAAATATAGACATGTATTCTGTGAGCGCGCATAAGATAGGCGCCCTCAAGGGCACGGGTGCGCTTATAAAGAAAAAGAAGCTGCAGCTCGAACCTTTTATCCGCGGCGGCGGGCAAGAGAGCGGGCTGCGCAGCGGAACGGAGAACGTATACGGCATAAAGGCGTTCGGCATTGCCGCAAAGCTGCGTTATTTTTGCGGCGCGTGCGAAAAAAATTTCCGTAACACCGCCGCCGTAAGGGCGCGTCTTTGGGAACTTCTTGATAAAGACTTGTTCGTGCGCATATCGCCGGAAAACGGATCGCCGTATATCCTTACGGTGGCTGCCCGCGGCGTGCGCGGGGAGACGATCCTGCATATGTGTGACGACGAAGGGTTGATAATAGGTACGGGCTCGGCGTGCTCCTCCAATGCGGCAAAGCGTTATTCGCGCGTGATACAGGCGTGCGGCATACCCGCAGAGCTTGCGGACGGGGTGCATAGGCTGAGTATTTGTCCTGAAAATACCGTTGAAGAGGCGGAAAGGGCAGCCGGAATATTAAACAGGGTAGTTCGCATCGACCGCGAAATGATGAAATGATTATGGAAAAAGTAGTAATTATACGTTATTCGGAAATACATTTAAAAGGCAAAAACCGCGGCTATTTTGAAAGAGTCTTTGCCGCGAACATGGAAAAGGCTTTAAAGGGCATCCGCCATGAGATAAGAAGGCGCAGCGGGCGTTACCTTGTGGAAAATTTTTCCGAAGGTGACGAGGAGGTCATAGTAAAAAGGCTCTCCAAGGTCTTCGGTGTGCATTCGCTGAGCGTGGGGCTCAAGGTCCCTGCAAACATGGACGATATATTTGCGGCGGCAATGCGCGTCAGCGACGAAAGCGGGACTTTTAAGGTGGAGACCCACCGCGCGGATAAAAAATTTCACCTTACTTCGCCGCAGCTAAGCGCCGAGATAGGCGGAAGGCTGCTCGATAAAAACAAAGAGCTCAAAGTGGACGTGCATTCCCCGGATTTTATAATAAACATAGATGTACGCGAAGACGGCAGCGCGCTGGTGTTCAATAAATTCATAAGGTGCGCAGACGGCATGCCCGTAGGGACTGCGGGCCGCGGGCTTTTGCTGCTTTCCGGCGGTATAGACAGTCCCGTCGCGGGGCACATGATGGCAAAGCGCGGGATGAAGATAGATTGCCTGCACTTTCACAGCTATCCGTATACAAATATGCAGGCGCGCCAAAAGGTGATGGATCTTGCAAAGATACTCTCCGGCTATACCTGCGGCATAAAGGTGAGCGTAATATCCGTCAAGCACATCCAGGAAGAGATACATAAAAACTGCAACGGAGCGTACATGGTGACGCTTTTGCGCCGTTTTATGATGAGGCTTGCAGAACGCCTGGCAAAAAAGGATGGCGACCAGTGTATCATAACAGGGGAGAGCCTCGGCCAGGTGGCGAGCCAGACGATAGAGGGAATGACGTCGTCAAACAGCGTGGTATGCGACCTTCCCGTATTGCGCCCCTTGTGCGGCTTCGATAAGAACGAGATCATAGAGCGCAGCCGCAATATCGGTGCTTATGATGTCTCCATTCGCCCGTACGAGGACTGCTGCACGGTATTTTTACCCGATTACCCCATCATAAAGCCAAAGATGGAAGATGTATTGGCTGAAGAGGCAAAGCTCGATGTGCAGGCGCTCCTTGACGAGGCGTTTGACACGCTTGAAGTGACCGAATTTTAAATTAAAAAGTGACGTAAAGGGCGGTGCAGGTGCGCACCGCCCTTTAATATCGACAAAATGTTTCACAAAATTTGAGTAGGCGCATAGAAAAATTCAATGTCATTTACAATGTTTCACGCGAAACTCAATTGAATTTTTTATGTGAGGCAAACAAAATTTTTGAACGTTTACGGTACGCTGTATGACCGGGCGCTTTAACGCGGCGGGATGATTTTTTGAGGCGAACCCTTGCCGTTTACATTGACGGCGGGCAGCGTAACGGGGGTGCCGCCGTAGATTTCCCTTCCGTTATCGTAATAGGGTATAACGGTGTAGGTATATATCCCGTCGTCGGGAGTGTCGTAAATTTTTTCTGTCCACGGGCCGTCGTAAATTATCGCCGTACCTCTTTTGTTTTGACGTTTTATCAAATAAGCATAGTACTTTGTGTGACATAATTCAATTAAAATCGTGTTATTTTTAACGCTTATGTTCGGCGTTTTAATTTGCGGTGAGGAAAATCGCGTGCTCGCCTCTTTCGGTTCATAACAAAGCGGTACTTTGATCTTTACTTTGTATACGGGCGGGGAGATGGCGTCCGCCGCAATTATTCTGTTGTTTTCGCTGTATTCTTCCCTGTCGATGTCTATCTCTTTTGTGCCGCTTGTCGTATTTATTTTTCGCGGCAGGTTGCCGTCACAATACATTTTTTTTATGAGTTCTGCCGCTATCTCGCAGCTGTCGTTGCCTGCGGAGATGTTCAGCGGGACGTTATTTTTGCTGCCGAGCCATATTCCTATGCAATCGGCGGAGGTGTAGGCTATGCAGTAGGCGTCGGTATTGCCGCACGCGTTTCCGCAGGTGCCCGTCTTTGCGGCTATGTCGGCATTTGTTTGCGCAAGGCGCTTTGCCGTGCCGTTTAAAACGCTCTCTTTGAGCATGTCGTTTACAAGCGACGCGGTGCTTCGTGAAAATACCCTGACTTTTTGACTGTCGGCGCTGTAGACGCTCTTGCCGTCTTTTATTATTTTTTTTATGAATCTTGTGCTTTCATATGAGCCGCCGCCCGCAAACGCGCGGTATTTTTCGCATAGTTCTTTTAAACTGAGCCCGTATTTCATTCCGCCGAGTGCAAGGGATAAGTTTTTTTCTTCATCGCACAGCGCAATGTTCATTTTTTTTGCATATTCGTCCGCCTTGCCTATGGTGAGCGCGTTGAGCGTTTTTACCGCCGGGATGTTGTAGCTTTTGGCAACGCTCTCGGTTACGCTCACATAGCCGTGATATTTTTTGTCGTGATTTTCCGGCGAATATCCGCCGAAGTTTATCTTTTCGTCCAATATCTTTGTTGCGGGGCATATTAAATTTTCCTCTATGGCGGGGGCGTACACGAGCAGCGGTTTTATCGTTGAACCGGGCTGCCTTTTTGCGCCGCGTATGTCAGAACGGTATGCTCTCACTCCGCCCGACTGCGAGGTTATTATTGCGGCGCAGTCACATCCCGCGTCTATTTTTTCGACTTCCCGCTGCAGTTCTTCATCCATATAGGTCATTATTTTGCAGCCGCTCAGTACGGCGGCGTTGTCGAACCCAATTTCGTCAAGTTCGTCGAATACCGCCGCGATGTAGTCGTTTGTCGCCGTGTGCCCGCCGGCGATGGCGTCCATACGGCTGTTTGCGGCATCTTTATATTGCCTTTCGCTTATCTTGCCGCATTCAAGCATACATTTGAGTACAGTGTTGCGCCGTTTTAGGCATTTTTCGGGATTTTTGAACGGTGAGTAGTTGTTCGGCGATGCCAAAAGCCCCGCGAGCGTGGCGCTCTGTTCAAGCGTGAGTTTGTCCGCCGTCGTGTCAAAGTAAAACCGTGCGGCGTTCTCCAGCCCGTAACAGTTGTGCCCGAAGTAGATGGTGTTCAGGTACATTTCGAGTATCTGATCCTTTGAATATCTCTTTTCCAGTTTTTTTGTTAGTTTTATCTCCTTTAACTTTCGCGTTATCGTCTTGTCGCCGGAGAGGTGTGTGTTTTTAATAAGCTGCTGGCTTATTGTGGAGGCGCCCTGGCTGAAAGAGCGTGAGGAGATGTTTGTTATAAGCGCTTTTAACATCCTTTTGTAGTTTAGCCCGGAGTGGGAGTAGAACGTCCTGTCCTCCGAGCATATGAATGCGTCCTTCGTGTGGTCGGCAAGGTCGCACAGCTGCACGCTCCGGCGTTTTGCCGTGGGGGAAGCGCTCGTTATCTCTTTTCCGTTTTCCGAGCATACGGTTATGCTGCGGCTGTAGTCTGTCAGCCTGTTTTCGTCAAGGACGGCGTCCCTTGTTATAAAAATGTATACGGCGTATGCCGTCGCGCAGGCTATTGCAAGCATCGCCGCGGCGGCAACCAGGATTTTAAGCAGAGTTCTCATCTAAATTAGTATCTATAAATTGGGAATTTTGTTGCATTTTTATTTGAAAAAACCGCCGCGAAATTATATAATTGTATGTATAATGGAAAGTAACAAAAAGTTTTATCACATTGTGACATACGGCTGCCAGATGAACGTGCACGATTCCGAAAGGATCGCGGGGATGCTCGCGGAGCTCGGCTATGTATCGTGCGACGATATGGAGGGCGCCGACATAGTAGTTTTTAATACCTGCTGCATAAGGGAAAATGCGGAAAATCACGCCTACGGCAACATAGGCATGCTCAAAAAGCTCAAGGCCGCCCGCCGCGACATGATAATAGCCGTAGGCGGTTGCATGCCCCAGCAGATAGGCAAGGCGGATATCCTGCATAAAAAATTCCCCTATGTGGATATAATTTTCGGCACGCATAATCTTGGAAAGCTCAAAGAATTTGTACTTCAAAAGCAGAGCCGCAAAAAAGCGGTGATAGAGATACAGCCCGCCGAAGGCGCCGTGACGGAGGGCGAACATCCGCTGCGCACCAGCTATCCCAACGCATGGATAAACATAACTTACGGGTGCAATAACTTTTGCAGCTACTGCATCGTTCCGTATGTCCGCGGCAGGGAGAGGAGCAGACGCTCGGAAAACGTCATAAAAGAGGCGCAGTCGCTCATCGGCGAAGGGTACAGGGAACTCACCCTTCTCGGGCAGAACGTAAATTCTTACGCAAACGGCACGGACGATATCCGTTTCCCACGGCTGCTTGAAAAAATAGCCGCCATAGACGGGAAGTTCAGGCTGCGCTTTATGACCAGCCATCCCAAGGATTTTTCCGAAGAGCTTGCTAAGGCGATCGCATCTGATCCCAAGATCTGCCGCTGTGTCCATCTTCCCGTGCAGAGCGGTTCGGACAGGATCTTAAGGGCGATGAACAGAAAATATACCTCCGCAGACTATCTTAAAAAGATAGAGATATTAAAAAAACATGTCCCCTATTGCGCGGTGACCACAGACCTCATCGTAGGTTTTCCCGGGGAGACGGACGAAGATTTCAAAGACACGCTGAGGCTCGTAAAAGAGGTCGGCTTTTCTTCGGCGTTTACGTTTGTCTATTCCAAAAGGGAGGGTACCGTCGCCGCAAACATGCCCTGCCAGATCCCGGAAGAGGTCTCTAAAGAGCGCATAATGCAGCTCGTCGAGCTCGTCAATTCGCTCACGCGCGAACACAGTGCAAAATACGTCGGCACAACTTGCGAGATACTCTGCGAGGGGTACGACGAAAAGCGCGGGCTGTTTCTCGGGCGCGACGAATTCGGCAGAATGGGGTATTTCAACAGCGATAAAAACGTCATCGGCGAGTTTGTGCAGCTCCGCGTAAAAGAGGCGAACGGCGTTTCGCTGATGGGCGAACTTGTCTGATAATATTTTTGTAAGGTAATTTTTATGGCACTTTCACCTATGATGAGCCATTACCTTTCCGTAAAGGAAAAGTATAAGGATTGTATAGTTTTTTATAGGCTGGGCGACTTTTACGAGATGTTCTTTGACGATGCGGAAAGAGCTTCAAAGTTGCTGGGGCTCACACTCACCGGCAGGGACTGCGGCTTGGAACAGCGCGCCCCGATGTGCGGCGTTCCCTTCCACGCGGCGGATGCGTACATAGCAAAGCTGGTAGAGATGGGGGAAAGGGTGGCGATATGCGAACAGCTCGAAGATCCCTCCGCGGCAAAGGGCATAGTCGCGCGCGATGTCATAAGGGTGGTGACCGCCGGTACCGTAACGGACGAAAATCACCTTGACGAAAAGGCATGCAGCTATGTGTGCAGCGCCTTTTTAAGCGGCTCCGTTTGCGCCCTCGCGTGGGCGGACATTACTACCGGCGAATTGAGCGCCGCCGAATTTTACGGCGACAATGCCGCAGTGCAGGCGGTTTCGCAGATGATAAAACTTTCGGTAAAGGAGGTCATCTGCGATGATGCGTTTTTGATGGCGACGCGCTCCCTGCCCGAAGTTTCCCGCGGGGTGCTCCCCAGGTTTTCGTCATACCCCGCGTGGGCTTACGGCTATTCCGCTGCCGAAAGGGCGCTGTGCGAACAGTTTTCGGCAAAGTCGCTCGCGGCGTTTTCCGTGAGCGGGCATAAGGCGGCGGTGTCCGCCGCGGGTGCGCTCATAGAGTATTTGAAAGAGACGCAAAAGCATGCGCTGAAAAATATAGACGGCATCGATTATATCTCCGGCGACAGCTACATGAAGCTGGACACGACGGCAATACGCAACCTTGAGCTCGTCAAGACGCTCGCCGAGGGCAAAAAATACGGTTCGCTTTTATGGCTTTTGGACAAGACCAAGACGAGCATGGGCGCCAGGCTGCTTTCAAGCTGCATACTTTCCCCGCTTGCGGACGAAGGTGCTATAAATTACCGCCTTGACGGCGTGGAAGAATTTTTCCGCGCGCCGGTCGTAATGCTCTCCGTGGCGGAGCTCTTGTCCGAGGTGAGGGACATAGAGCGGCTTGCGGGGAAGATATCCAACGACAACGTCATGCCGCGCGATTGCCTTGCCCTTGCGGCATCGCTCGCCGTGATACCCAATATCCGTTTTCAGCTTTCCGGTTTTTCTTCGGCGGCGGTAAAGGATATAGCCGACGGGCTCATAGACCTGAGCCCCGTCGCCGAACTCATAGACAGGGCGATAGAGAGCGAAAATACCCCGACGGCGCTCAAAGACGGCGGCTATATCAAAGAGGGGTATGACGCAAAGCTCGACGAGCTGCGCAACATCAGAAAGCACGGCAAGGACATAATTTTAAATATAGAATCGCGGGAGCGCGACGCTACGGGGATACGCACTCTCAGGATAAACTATAACCGCGTCTTCGGTTATTATATAGAGGTATCCAAGTCCTTTAAGGACAAAGTCCCCATGCACTATCAACGCAGGCAGACGCTTGCAAATTCTGAAAGATACACCACCGAAGAGCTTAAGACCATAGAGGAAAAGATCTTATCCAGCGAAGAGTCGGCGCTCAAACTTGAGGCTGAGCTCTATGCCGGCATAAAGGAAGTGCTGTCTTCCAATATAAACAATTTAAAAAAGCTCTCTGCGGCTGTGGCGCGGCTGGATATGCTCATATCCTTTGCGCAGGTCGCAAAGAGCAACCGCTACGTGCGCCCCGTCATGGTGCCGCCTTCGGATGCGCTCGTGATAAAGGAGGGCAGGCATCCCGTCGTGGAGGTCATCTCCAAGGAGAGGTTTGTGGCAAACGACACTCTTTTGGATGAGGGCGAAAACCGCACGATGATAATAACGGGGCCCAATATGGCGGGCAAGAGCACTTATATGCGCCAGACCGCGCTCATAGTCCTTATGGCACACATAGGTTGTTTTGTCCCCGCAAAGTCGGCGGAGATCCCCATCACCGACAGGATCTTTACCCGTGTGGGGGCAAGCGACAACCTCATCTTTGACCAGAGTACGTTTATGGTAGAGATGATAGAGGTGGCTTCCATATTGCAGAACGCCACAAAGAACAGCCTGCTCATTCTTGACGAAGTCGGCCGCGGGACGAGCACGTACGACGGTCTTAGCATAGCGTGGGCGGTCATAGAAAACCTCACGAAAAAGATAGGCGCAAAGACGATGTTTGCCACACACTACCACGAACTCACCGAGCTTGAAAACCGCATGGAGGGCGTTAAGAATTACAAGATAGCCGTAAAAGAGATAAACGGAAGCGTCGTCTTTTTGCGCAAGATAATGCGTGGCGGGGCAAATCGCAGTTTCGGTATAGAGGTTGCTGCGCTCGCCGGCGTCCCTCACGAAGTCACCGAACGTGCGAAACAGATACTCAAAGCCGTGGAAAAGAAGGAGGGCGTGGCTGTAAAGTACGCCGAGGGCGAGCAAGAAGAACAAAGCAGCCCTTCCGAAGTGGAGCGCATCCTGCGGGAAACGGACATGAACAATCTGTCCCCCATGCAGGCGTTTATGATATTGTCAGACCTTGTGGAAAAGGTGAAGTAAAATGGGAAAGATAAATATACTTACCAAGGATATTTATAACCGCATCGCCGCCGGCGAGGTGGTCGACAGGCCGTATTCCGCGCTTAAAGAGCTCGTGGAAAACTCTCTCGATGCCGGCGCGACGGAAATTTCCATATATGTGGAAAAGGGCGGCAAGCAGCTCATAAAGGTGTGCGACAACGGCTGCGGCATAGAGGAAGACGACATGCGCAAGGCGTTCATACCGCATGCGACGAGCAAGGTGGCGCGCGTGGAAGATTTGGACGAGATAGCCACCCTAGGGTTCCGCGGGGAGGCGCTCGCCAGTATATCTTCCATCTCCCGTACTGAGATAGTGTCTGCTACCGAGGGCAATCCAGCCTGCCGCGTCGTCTGTGAGGCGGGCTATACGGGCAAGACGGAGCCTGCCGCGCTCGACAGGGGCACGGAGGTCAGTGTGCACGACCTCTTTTACAACACTCCCGCCCGCATGAAGTTTCTTAAATCGGACAAGGCGGAAGAGGGCGACATACAGAATTTTGTCACTCGGTTCATCCTCGGCAATCCTACCGTGTCATTCAGGTATTATTCGGAAGGAAAGCTCAAACTGCAATCGTTCGGCAACGGGCTTGAAGAGGCTGTCGCGCAGGTCTACGGCGCTAAAGTAATTCCACAGTGCTTTAAGATAAGCGCGGAAAAGAACGGCGTAAAGATCAGCGGCTTTATAGGCAACCAGAACTTTTTTAAACCGAACAAGAGTTATCAGAGCCTGTTCCTTAACGGCAGGTACATAATAAACAATATAATCTCTTCGGCGATAACAAATGCTTACGCGGCATACCTTATGAAGAGGCAGTATCCGTTTTATGTGCTGTTTGTGGATGTTCCGCGCGATATGGTGGATGTAAACGTCCATCCGAACAAGGCAGACGTGCGCTTTGCGGACGGCAGGGCTGTATACGGGGCGGTGTATTCTGTGATATCCGGCGTGCTGGACGGAACGGCGCGTGCCGCCGAATTTGTCACCGATTGCGTCCGTATCCCCGAGGTCAGGTCTACCGCGCCGGAGGGAGAGCCGTCGGAACGCTCTGAAAAGGCGCAAGCCGATATGTCTGCCGATGCGCGCAGCCAAATGGGCGTGGGCGATGCTGCAGGCAAGGCTGCCCCCGACGAACTCTTTCCGCCGGAAGAACTCTTTAAGGAAGAAAAAAAGCCTGCAAGCGGCATTGGCATCCCGACGCATGAAGATCTCTCCGTGTATGAAAATTACGAAGAACCCAAATTTGAGGACAGGGAGAAGAATTATCCGATATATGCCTATTATTCGGGGCTGAGGACGGAAAACGTCATGGGCGTCGGCGAGCCGCTGTACGAAAAACCGTCTTGCAATGATTTTCCGTTAACTGCGCCCGTCAAGGAAAAGCCTGCGCAGGATAAAATTTCATGTGGTACTTTTACATATAAGGGCAATCTTTTTAATACGTACCTTGTCTATGAAATAGAGGACAGCGTCTACCTGATAGATCAGCATGCCGCGCACGAAAGGCTTATATACGACAGGTTCAAGGCGCAGATGGCAGACAGGAAAGTGCCCAGGCAGGGCATGCTTGTACCCTATATACTCAGCCTCACTCCTGCCGAAAATTCCTTTATGGAAGAAAATCTCATGCTTATACGCGGGATGGGGTTTGATATAGAGCCGTTCGGGTTCAACGCTTACAGGGTATGCGAAGTGCCTGCCGATTTAAAAGATATAGATCTTAAGGCGTTTTTTGACGACGTCTTTTCCGACCTTGCCGGCATGAAGTCGGTAAAAATGGAGGATGTTTTAAAGGATAAGATTGCGATGTCTGCGTGCAAACATGCCGTAAAGGGCGGAATGCGCCTTACGCAGCAAGAGGCGGACGGGCTTTTGAAAGAGATGAATTACGATATGGGGCTCAAATGCCCGCACGGCAGGCCTGTTGCGGTAAAACTTACAAAATATCAGATAGAAAAGATGTTCAAAAGGATAGTATAAAATGGCTCAGGTGCTTGTTGTATGCGGCGCGACCGCCACGGGCAAGACGGGGCTTGCGGCAAAGTGCGCAAAATTGCTCGGCAGCGCCGTGATCTCTGCCGATTCGCAGCTTGTCTACAGGGGGCTCGACATAGGCACGGCAAAGCCGCGCGAAGAAGAAAAGCTGGGCGTTCCTCACTATATGATAGATGTCGTCGGCCCTGCCGACGAATACAGCGTGTCGGACTATCGCGAAGCTGCTCTGCCCGTCGTTGAACGGTACGTTGCGCAAGGTAAGATACCTGTGATCTGCGGCGGAACGGGTTTTTATATCAATTCGCTGCTGTTCGATTTCAGCTACGGCAATGTCGCGGCGGATCCTTCGCTGCGCAAAAAATATGAAGAGCTGGCGCGCGAGCGCGGCAGAGAGGTGGTGTACGCCGTTCTCGTCAAAGAGGATCCGAAAGCGGCAAAGAATCTTCACCCCAACGATTTAAAGCGAGTGATACGCGCCCTTGAGATAAAAGAGGCGGGCGGCGTGAAAAAGTCGGAAATGTGCGACGGGACAAAGCCGCGCTTTGAATACCTTGCCGTGTGCGTGGATTATCCGCGTGAACGGCTGTATGAAAGGATAAACGCGCGCGTCGATAAGATGTTTGAAGACGGCCTTCTTGGCGAAGTGGAAGGCCTGCTCGCCCGCGGTATTGACGAAAATTGCCGCTGTATGCAGGCGATAGGGTATAAAGAAGTAATAGAAGGCTTAAAAAATAACTATTCACAAAGTACTATGCGTGATATAATAAAACAAAATACACGCAGATATGCAAAGAGGCAGGTCACTTTTTTTAAAAAGATGCCCGATCTTATAAAACTTTCGCCCGAAGAGGCGACTGCGGAAAATGTTATATCGCTGTTGGCGGGTGTCAAAGGCTGAGTATGAAAAAAGGTTTCGATAAGGTAAAGTATATAAAGGACTGCGAGGGCAGGCTCAAAGATAAATTTGATGAAATAGACGATGTCGCCCTTTTCAATCAGGCAAAGGTGTGCGAAGCGTTTGCCGAAAAAAGGATAGCGGCGCGCCATTTTTGCGGAACGAGCGGCTACGGTTACGGCGACGAGGGCAGGGACTGCCTGGGTGAGGTTTTTGCGCGCGCGTTCGGCGCAGAGGCGGGGATAGTTTCGCCGCATATCCTTTCCGGCACTCACGCTCTCACGGTCGCTCTGTTCGGGATTTTGCGCCCGGGCGACACGCTGTTTTGCGTCAGCGGCATGCCGTATGATACCATCCGCGGGGTAATTTACGGCGAGGGTAACGGCTCTCTGCGCGATTTCGGCATAAAATTCCGCTGCTGCGATTTGACCGCGGACGGGAAATTCGATCTTGACGGGATAAAATCCGGGCTTGAGGGCGCAAGCGTGGTCTACATCCAGCGTTCCCGCGGATATGAACTGCGCGACGCTTTTTCCGTGGAGGAGATAGGCAGCTTGTGTGCGTTCGTGCGTGAAAACGGCTTTAAAGGCTGTATTTTTGTAGATAATTGCTACGGGGAATTTGTTGAAAAGCGCGAGCCGGCCGAAGTCGGTGCAGATCTTATAGTCGGTTCGCTCATAAAAAATCCCGGCGGGGGGCTTGCGCAGACGGGCGGTTACATCTGCGGGCGTTCGGAGTATATCGACATGATAGGCAAACGGCTCACCGCGCCGTCCATAGGTACGGAAGTCGGTTCGCATGCCATCGGCTATCAGTATTACTATCAGGGCTTTTTTATGGCGCCGCACACCGTGGCTCAGGCATTGAAGTGCAGCCTCCTCATCGGGGAGGCAATGGCGGGCCTCGGCTATAAAAATTATCCCGCTACGGATAAGGTGCCGCACGACATAACGCGCGCCATAGAATTCGGCGATGCCGATAAAATGGTCGATTTTATCCGCGAAGTGCAGTATGCCTCGCCTGTGGACGGCTATGTCACCTGCGAACCGTGGGACATGCCCGGCTATGACGATAAGATAATAATGGCGGCGGGAACTTTTGTTTCGGGTGCTTCGATAGAGCTCTCCGCAGACGGGCCGGTCAAACCGCCGTACATTGCATACTTTCAGGGCGGGCTCACTTACGAACACGGAAAGTACGCGCTTTTAAAGATACTTGATAAACTTGTATGAACTTTGTTTGATTTAAACGGGCAGGGTGTTTCCCCTGCCCCGAAATATTTTAAGGTAAATTTTTCTTTCACGCATGCAAAAGCCGCCCGCGCAAATTTTTGCGCGGGCGGCACTTATCTGTTATATTTTGCCGTTTATCAGTACATTCCGCCCATGTCGGGATTGGGTGCCGCAGGTGCGGGAGGAGTGGGGATATCCGTCACGATGCTCTCCGTTGTGAGCAGCGTAGCCGCAACAGAGGCGGCGTTCTGAAGTGCGGAACGGGTGACCTTTGTCGGGTCGATTATGCCGCTTGCGACCATGTCGGTGTATTCGTCTTTGAGTGCGTCAAAGCCGTAGTTCGCCTTTTTGGAGGCAAGGATGTTGTTTACTATCACGGAGCCGTCAAGCCCTGCGTTTGCGGCTATCTGGCGTACGGGTTCTTCGATCGCGCGGAGGACTATCTTTGCGCCTGTCTTTTCATCGCCTTCGAGCTTGTTGACGAGCTTGGTTATCTCGGGTATGCAGGAGAGGAGGGTGGTGCCGCCGCCGGGAACGATGCCCTCTTCTACGGCAGCGCGCGTAGCGGAGAGCGCGTCCTCTATCCTGAGTTTCTTTTCCTTCATTTCGACTTCGGTGGCTGCGCCCACGTTTATGACGGCAACGCCGCCCGCAAGTTTGGCAAGGCGTTCCTGAAGTTTTTCCTTGTCGTAATCGGAGGTCGTCTCGGCTATCTGTGCCTTTATCGAAGCTACCCTCGCCTTTATGTCTTCGCTCTTGCCGGAGCCGCCGATGATGGTGGTGTTTTCCTTATCGACTTTGACCTGCGAAGCCCTGCCGAGCATGTCGGGGGTCACGTCCTTGAATTCGTAGCCTAAATCGGAAGAAACGACCGTGCCGCCCGTGAGGATGGCGATATCTTCGAGCATGGCCTTCCTTCTGTCGCCGAATCCGGGTGCCTTTACGGCAACGCAGTTCAAAACGCCCTTGAGTTTGTTTACGATGAGTGCGGCAAGCGCGTCGCCTTCAACGTCTTCGGCTATTATGAGCAGCCTTGCGCCCTTCTGGGCTATGGGCTCTATCACGGGGAGTATCTCCTGCAGGGAGGATATCTTTTTGTCGGTGATCAGGATGTAAGGATTGTCGAGCACGGCTTCCATCTTTTCGGTGTTGGTCACCATGTAGGCGGAAGCGTATCCCCTGTCGAACTGCATGCCCTCTACGGTGGTGAGCTCGGTAGTCATCGACTTGCCCTCTTCAACGGTTATTACGCCGTCCTTGCCTACGATCTCCATTGCGTTGGCGATCAGTTCGCCTATCTTTTCGTCGCCGGCGGAGATGGACGCCACCTGGGATATGGAAAGTTTGCTTTCAACGGGTTTAGAGATAGACTTTATCTTTTCAACCGCGGTATCCACGGCGGCGGCGATGCCCTTTTTAAGGATTATAGGATTTGCGCCTGCGGCAAGGTTTTTAAGCCCTTCGCGTATTATCGCCTGCGCGAGCAGCATGGCGGTGGTGGTGCCGTCGCCCGCAACGTCGTTGGTCTTGGTGGAAACTTCCTTAACGAGCTGTGCACCCATATTTTCAAACGGGTCTTCAAGCTCTATTTCCTTGGCGATGGTCACGCCGTCGTTGGTTATCAAGGGAGCGCCGAACTTTTTGTCGAGCACTACGTTCCTGCCCTTGGGGCCGAGTGTTATTTTAACTGTATCGGCAATGACGTTCACGCCCTTTTCAAGGGCCTTTCTCGCTTCGTCGCCGTATTTGATCTGTTTAGCCATTTTTAAAGTCCTCCTGATTATTCAACGATTGCCAGAATGTCGTTCTGACGGATGATCGTGTATTCTTTGCCGTCGATCTTGACCTCCGTTCCGCTGTACTTGGAAAGGAGCACTTTATCGCCGGGTTTGACCTGCATTTTAACTTCTTTGCCGTCGATAACGCCGCCGGGGCCTACGGCTATAACTACGCAGGTGGCGGGTTTTTCCTGAGCGGCGGCGGTAAGTATTATGCCGCCTTTTGATTTTTCTTCAGCCTTTACGGGCTCAACGACAACTTTATCGAACAAGGGTTTTATGTTCATAGAAAGTTCCTCCGAAAAACTTATGAATTTTTGTACAGTATTTTTATAAACGACGTCAATTAAAGTTAAACATATTCTTATAAAAAATTGCAATTTGCGGAAAAATATGGTACAATATTCAGCGAAAAAAAATACGGGAGCTTGTTCTTTGTTATGGATAAATGGGATAAGAGGTTCATGGTGCTCACCGAACATATCGGCGAATGGTCGAGCTGCTGCAAGCAGGACAGGCACGTCGGCGCGGTCATCGTGCGCGACAAGCGCATCATTGCGACCGGTTACAACGGTGCGCCGCAGGGCATAAAGAGCTGCGTGGACAAGGGCGAATGCCTCAGGTCAAAGATGGGCATAAAGAGCGGCACGATGCAGGAGATATGTTATGCCGTGCACGCCGAACAGAATGCCATAATCCAGGCGGCAAGGGTCGGTTCCTCGGTAGAAGGCTGTACTCTTTACTGTACTCATCAGCCGTGCGTTATATGCGCGAAAATAATAATCAATTCCGGGATAAAGCGCGTCGTCTATAAAGAGGGTTATCCCGATGATTTTTCCGTGAGGCTTTTCAACGAAGCCGACGTTAAACTTGAAAAATTTTCCGAACTTGAGTGATTTGGTAAGGAGTCAGATATGAAAAATCCCATCGTAACGATAGAAATGGAGAACGGCAAAACGATCGTGGCGGAGCTCTATCCCGAAAAGGCGCCCAATACCGTCAATAATTTCATAAGCCTTGTCAATGCGGGATTTTACGACGGGCTCACCTTTCACAGGGTGATAGACGGGTTTATGATACAGGGCGGCGATCCCGCGGGGACGGGGGCAGGCGGCCCCGGCTATTCGATAAGGGGAGAATTTGCCCTCAACGGTTTTAAGTCAAACGATATAAAGCACCTGCGCGGGGTGCTGTCCATGGCGCGTACCATGATGCCCGACAGTGCCGGCTCGCAGTTTTTTATCATGCATCGGAACGCCTCTCATCTGGACGGGCAGTACGCCGCGTTCGGCAAGGTCGTACAGGGAATGGATGTCGTAGACGAGATAGCTGCCGTCCGCACCGATTTCAGGGATAAGCCCCTGGAACCTCAGATAATGAAAAAGGTGACCTGCGAAACCTTCGGCGAAAATTATCCCGCGCCCAGAAAGGTGTGACCGATGTCTTCCGACAGGACGCTGATAATAATTTTGTCGTCGTTTGTGGCGGCGGCTCTTGTCTGCCTTGCCGTGGGGCTCGGGCTGTATCTCACCGCGATAGATCTGCCCGCTTCCGCAGACGGCAGAGGTGTGCGCGTCCTTGCGGGCGTCGTCGTGCTTGCCGTGGGAGGCATAAACGGCGTAATATCGCTTGCGGCGCTTGCAGTAGTGCTTTTAAAACGCTTTGTCTTTAAGAAAAAATAAAAATTTACAGATATAAATGTGGAGAGATTTATGGCAGATCATACCGTTTACGAAAACCCGCTCATAACAAGGTACGCAAGCCGCGAAATGAGCGAAAATTTTTCCGACCTCAAACGCTTCAGGCTTTGGAGAAAGCTCTGGATCGCGCTTGCCGAATCGGAGATGGAACTCGGGCTCAACATAACGCAGGCCCAGGTGGATGAAATGAAAAAGTATGCCGACGACATCAACTTCGATGTCGCCGAAAAGTACGAACATCAGGTGCGCCACGATGTAATGGCACACGTCAAGGCGTTCGGCGATCAGGCAAAGTCGGCTGCGCCCATAATACACCTCGGCGCCACGAGCTGCTATGTGGACTGCAATTCGGAGCTCATCATAATTTACGATGCTCTAAACATCATAAAGACAAAGCTCGTAAACGTGATGGATAAGCTCCGCGCGTTTGCGCTTAAATATAAGGACATGCCCACGCTCGGCTTTACCCATCTTCAGCCGGCGCAGCTCACTACCGTCGGCAAGCGCGCCGCGCTGTGGCTGCAGGATCTTGAGATGGACTATTATGACCTTGAAAATCTGCTGCGTTCTTTCAAGCTCCGCGGCGTAAAGGGCACCACCGGTACGCAGGCAAGCTTTATGGAGCTCTTTGACGGCGACGAGAAAAAGGTCTGCGAACTTCAGGAAAAAGTTGTCGGCAAGATGGGGTTCGATAAAGTTTACGGCGTTACCGGTCAGACCTATCCCAGGAAATTCGATTACAACGTGCTGTGCGTGCTCTCGCAGATAGCGCAGAGCGCATACAAGTTCTCAAACGATATAAGGCTCCTTCAGAACATGAAGGAGATAGAGGAGCCGTTTGAAAAGTCGCAGATAGGCTCTTCCGCGATGGCGTACAAGCGCAATCCCATGCGCAGCGAGCGCATGGGTTCGCTCGCAAGGTTTGTCATCTCTCTGCCCATGAACAGCGCGATCACTGCAGGAACGCAGTGGTTTGAGCGCACCTTGGACGATTCCGCCAACCGCCGCATTGTAAATGCGCAGGCGTTCCTTGCGCTCGACGGTATACTCAACATCTATATGAACGTTTCGGAAAATCTTGTCGTGTACGATAAGGTGATAGCAAAGCACATTGCCGCGGAGCTTCCTTTCATGGCGACGGAGAATATAATGATGGAGTGCGTAAAAGCGGGCGGCAACAGGCAGGAGCTCCATGAAAGGATACGCGTCCTTTCAATGGAGGCAGGCAAGAACGTCAAGGTCAACGGGGGAGAGAATAACCTCATTGCGCTCATCAAGGCGGACGATATGTTTGCCGCCGTGCGCGACAATCTCGACGAGATACTCGATGCAAAGAAATTCATCGGCCGCGCGCCCTCACAGGTTACGGAATTTGTTTCCCGGGAGATAGATCCCATATTGGACGCAAACAGGGATGTACTCGGAAAGAAGGGAGAAGTAAAGGTATAAAAACATTTTTTGCCCGCCGTAGACCGAACGCGGCGGGCAGAGTGTCGCCTTAATTTATTTGTTGAGGGTCAATGCTTGTATGGATAAACCTAAAATAGATAAGCGAAAACTTCGCATTCTCCTGTTCGACTGCCTTATCATGGCGGGCCTGGCGCTCGTTTTTGCATTCAACTACGAACTGTTTATAATAAAGAATCAGTTTGCGCCGGCAGGATTCAACGGCATAGCTACAATGATAGAGTATTTGACGGATTTCAGCGTCGGGTACTTTACGTTGATCATAAACGTGCCGCTCTGTATTTTTGCATTCTTTTTCGTTTCAAAGGATTTTGCCGTAAAGACGGCGGTATTCTCTGTTGCGTATGCGCTCTTTGTGTTGCTTCTCGGCAATGTCGATCTTTCGGCTTTCCAATATGACGCGCAGGGTGTAGATACCATTTTCCCGGCGCTCATCGCGGGGGCTATAGGCGGCTTTGTATACGGCATAGCTTTCCGCAGGAATTCTTCTACGGGCGGTGCCGACATCGTCGCAAAATATGTGAGCATACGCGACCCGATGCTCAACTTCTTTTGGATAAATTTTGCCATAAACGCAGCGATCGCGTTGGCGTCGTATTTCGTCTATACCGAGACGGGCGACGGCGGAGAGATGATTTATAATTATAAGCCTGTCTGCCTGTGCATGCTGTATTGTTTTCTCTCCAGCTTTGTGGGTAATGCCATAATCAAGGGCTCAAAAACGGCGTATAAATTTTTCATCGTCACCACCCATGCGGAGGAGATAGATGCCGAGATAATAGATAAACTTCATCACGGCGCAACCAAATTTCCCGCAAAAGGCGTGTACAGCAACGGTGACCGCACCGTAATAGTGTGTGTGGTCAATAAACGGCAGCTCGTCGATTTCAGGAATATATTAAAAAAATACGATGACACTTTTGCCTTTGTAGAGACCGTGAACGAAACTTTCGGCTCCTTTGCAAAAGTCAAATAGCAAGCCGAAGTCGGTTTGCGTGTTTGAACACGATGTGTTGATCATGTTTAAATTTTTTGTGTAATTAGTTTTTATACATATTTTTCTGCTAACTCCAAATAAAATTTTAACCTTGTATTGCATTATGCGCTTTTCTATGGTATATTGAAAATAGATATAAGGAGAGACCAAGATGAAACTCTACCATGGAAGTGATGTTATAGTCGATAAGCCTGTTATCATTGCTGCTGACAGGCCGCTTGATTTTGGTGGCGGCTTTTATCTGACATCCGATAAAGCGCAAGCGCAGAAATGGGCAAGGCGCGTGATGTTCAGGAATAATTCTTCTGTTTGCTATGTTACGGCATTTGATTTTGATTTGGAGCAAGTTGATAAAGAATTAAAATTGTTACGTTTTGATGGAGCTACGCGGGATTGGCTTGAGTTTGTGTGTGCGAATAGGAGCGGCAAAGTTTTAGTTCGGGATTACGACATTGTTATAGGGCCGGTAGCCGACGACAGGGTTTACAGCGTCGTTATAAGATTTGAAAATGGTGAATACGAACTTGATGAGACATTAAAACGCCTTAAGGTTGAAACGCTGAGTGACCAGGTATTGTTCCATACTGAAAAAGCGCTTAAATATCTGCGGTTTGAAAAGTGGGAGGAGATAAGATGAGCGATAGGGAATTTGAGGGGTTGCTCTATATTATAACAACAAACGTCGTTAGTCTTATAATGCAGAAAACCGGTTGGGACGAGGATGAGGCAATGGAAAGATTTGTCCGCTCTAAAGTCTATGCTCAGCTTGAAAATGAAAAGACAAAAGTTTGGCATTACAGCGTGGTAATGCTGGCACAATTTTTTGATGAGGAGCGCTCCGGCAAACTTGTATGGGAAGGAGGTATTTAATGAGCAGGACATTGGATTTTAAGGTGTTTTGTTTTGAAGCGTATAGCGCGGAACATAATCTAAGCGGCAGGGAAGCTATGGATTTGTTTAAGAAATATAATGTGTTTGAGTATCTGGGGAAATTTTACGATGTGCTTCATACTGTCGGCCGCGAATATATAGTCGGAGATATTGATAAGTATATCGAAGCGAGAAAGAATATTGCTTAAAACTTACTTATAAAAAGGAAGACGCCGGCAAAATGTTTTTGCATAGACTTGCCAAGCGTCTTATTTTCATTTATAATAAAGAGGTGGTGAAAACGCATAGTGCAATAAGATTGTTGCTTCTTTAAGCTGATTATGCAAGGCAGCGAAGTAAAGGCGGGAAAGGTTGGCTACAATAAATGACTGTCTCGTCGAGCTTATTGAGGAAACAGGCTTCGGCTTTTCTTTTATAAGCTCACGCTTTTCCGTTACAAACTCCGTATATCCTTGTTTTGTGGCGGTCTTTGTATGAAATCCGCGCAACCACTTCTGCTTGTCTTCTAACGTTGTTTTGTCGATTACGCGGAAGATACAGTTATAAACACGTCCACGCTTAGTCTGCCGCTCTTGAAGGCTGTATTTAGTCGAAAGGATATAGTATTCTTTATCCACCTAAAAGCCTCCTAAACGTCTCTATTCTTGCCCGCTATAAAGTGGTGGATGAGCTGTTTTTTAAACTTCAATATGGTTTATGTATTCTTGGTATAAAGGGCTTCCGTTTTCAACTTCTTTGGTTTCGCGAGTATCGTCCTCGTAGACAAGAAGAAATGTTGTAAATTGCTTTTGTTTAGCGGTGGAGGTGCCGATTACGGCGCCGGAAGTACCTATTAACGCCTCTCCAATAACACCTCGCATAATAGCGCTATCGCTGTCTGTTGCAACCCTCGTTGCTACAATAACAGCTTTTTTAATATGATTTTTTTTCCATTCTTCGCGTTCCTCAGCTATCCCATTAGTGGTTTCTCGTTCTTCTCTTTTAAGTTTTTCTTCGGTCGAATACTTGCAATAAAGAATGTATGTAATTAAGTCAATCAATAGAACGCCACCACAAATGCCAAGTAAGATATATCCAGTCGGAATAATTTTAGAATTACAGCAAATAATACCAGCGATGCCTAAAAGTATAGAAATAAACGCAGAAAAAATAAACCATTCTTTTTTATTTTCCACATAGAGCCAACGTTTATTTTGTTTATTTTTATATTCTGGTTTTTCTTTGTTTTTCATAGTTATATAGGTTTACTCCAGTATTTTTCTTTTATAGTAGTCAATTATATTGTTTAAAAGCACTCACAGTATAACATGGTTGCATGGGAATATCAAGGCGGCAGAAAAGTTTGAAGTAGAGAAAAGCATAACATACAGTTGTCGGCTACGGCTCTAAATCTTCGCCGATTACGCGTTGAGGGAGGATATTCGTTGGCTGCCGTTTCTCAACAGAGCAAGGTAAAGTTGGAAAATATCTTTGACTACGAGAACGACCGTAAAACGCCTAAAATGCGCGACATTAAAAAGCTCGCCGCGTTCTACGGCGTTAAGGTCGATGAAATTTTCTATGCGATAGCCGACGATTAAAAAAAATTTGTGCAAACTGCCGAAACGTTGATTTGCACAATACACTTTGCAAAATGTTAGCAAAAGCCGTTTTTCTGTTAGCAAAAGCAGAAAGACGGCTTTTCTCTTGACTTTTCATCTTTAAGATTGTAAACTTAAAGAAGATTGAATTTACTTACAACTATATACAAAATTTATCAAACAATTTTATCAAACAAATCGTGGTAAATAGGGGCAAAATACAGTAAATTAAAACGCAAAAACGCCCAAATTTAAGCCAAAATGGACGAAAATCGGGCGTTTTTGAGTAATGGCAGGGGAGACGCGATTCGAACACGCAACCTACGGTTTTGGAGACCGCTACTCTACCGTTGAGCCACTCCCCTAAGCAGATTAACAACATATAAAATTATATAATATCGCGTTTTTTTAGTCAACTGTTTTTGGAGAAATTATATGAAAAAACTGTTCAAACTCGGCGTTATCGGCTGTGGTTTTATGGCGCAGGCCATACTTAAGGGCGTCACGGCTTCGGATTTTCTGCGTGCAAAGAAAGTTTTGGCGTGCGACGTGTCGGAAGAGGCTTTGGATAAGGCTGCCGACCTCGGGATAATAGGTACGACGGATTGCAGATATCTCGCTGAAAACTGCGAGTATGTGCTCTTTGCCGTTAAGCCGCAGAATTTTTCCGATGTTTGTAAGAGCCTATCGGGTGTCGTTCCGGAAAAGGTGATATCCATAATGGCGGGCGTGACGCGCAACAAGATAAAGGGCGCGCTCGGCAGGTACGTAAAGGTTGCGCGCTGTATGCCGAATTTGCCTTGCTCAATAGGCAGCGGCATGATAGGCGTCGATATGTCGGACTTTAACGACAGTCAGGACGATCTTGAATTTATAAGCGGCATTTTGAACTGCCTCGGCACCGTGCTAAGTATAGACGAAGGCAAGATGAATGCCGTCACCGGTATAAGCGGCAGCGGACCGGCATACGTGTTTATGTTTATAGACGCGCTTATAGACGCAGGTGTAAAGCAGGGGCTCACTCGCAACGAAGCTACCATCCTTGCCGTGCAGACGGTCATGGGCGCAGCCGAGATGGTCGAACACAGCGACGTGCCCGTACCCGAGCTCGTCAAGCGCGTATGCAGCAAGGGCGGAACGACGATAGAGGCCGTCAAGGTACTGCAAGAGCGCGGTTTCGGTGCTATCGTGGATGAGGCTGTCGCCGCGTGCACGAGGCGTTCCGAGGAGCTCTCCGAATGAGCATGAAGAGGGTGACTCTGTATACCGACGGC
>CALVPV010000008.1 GCA_944353935.1 uncultured Clostridia bacterium
GTACGCCATACAGAATATAGCCTGCTGCGGCGACCACGTCGTGGCGGCGGCAAACCTCTACGGCGGCACGCACAACCTGCTCGCCGTCACTCTGCCCGAACAGGGCATCACCTGCACGTTCGTAGACCAGACCGACCCCGAAAATTTCCGCAGGGCGATCAGGCCCAATACCAAGCTGATATATGCCGAGAGCATGGGCAACCCCAATTCCGATCTGATAGACATGGAGGCGATCGCGGCTATCGCGCACGAAAACGGCATTCCCTTCATCGTCGACTCCACTTTTGCAACGCCCTACCTTATACGCCCGCTCGAACACGGCGCGGACATAGTCGTGCATTCGGCAACAAAGTTTATGGGCGGGCACGGCACGGCGATGGGCGGCGTAGTCGTGGACGGCGGCAAATTCGACTGGAAGGCTTCGGGCAAGTTCCCCGGCATAACCGAACCCAACCCCGCGTACCACGGCGTAGTGTTTTCCGATGTGGGCGGCAGGGCGGCATATACACTAAAAATGCGCTCTACGCTGCTGCGCGACCAGGGCGCGGTCATATCCCCTTTCAATTCGTTTTTGATATTGCAGGGGCTGGAGACGCTCCCGCTGCGCGTGGATAGGCACGTGGAAAACGCGCTCAAAGTCGTGGACTTTTTAAAGTCCTGCCCCAAGGTGGAAAAGGTCAACCACCCGTCGCTGGCGACGGGCAGGGGCGCGGAGCTGTACAAAAGGTACCTGCCCCGCGGCGGCGGCTCTATATTCAGCTTCGATATAAAGGGCGGCAGGCAGAACGCCGTAAAATTTTCCGAAAGTTTAAAACTGTTCTCCCTCCTTGCCAACGTCGCGGACGTAAAGTCGCTCGTCATACATCCCGCGTCTACCACGCACTCCCAGCTCGATGAAGAGGGGCTCAGGGCGGGCGGCATAACGTCGTCCACGGTGCGCCTTTCCATAGGCACCGAGCATATAGACGACATCATAAACGACCTCAAACAGGCGTTCGATAAGATCCGATAATAGTAAAAGAGCGGCATATATGCCGCGTTCACCAAAAGGTATTGATATGATATATGACAGCATAACACAGCTTATAGGCAATACGCCCCTTTTAAGGCTCAACAGGTATGCAAGGGCGCGCGGCTTGAATGCGGAACTACTCGCCAAGCTCGAATACCTCAACCCCGCAGGCTCCGTAAAGGACAGGGTTGCGCTCAACATGGTGCTCGATGCCGAACAAAAGGGGATACTTAAGCCCGGCGGCACGATAATAGAACCTACTTCCGGAAATACCGGCATAGGGCTTGCGCTCGTTGCGGCGGCGCGCGGCTACAAGCTCATCCTCACCATGCCGGACACCATGAGCGAAGAGCGCATAAAGCTGGTAAGGGCATACGGCGCGGACATAGTTTTAACGCCGGGCGCGCAGGGCATGGCGGGCGCCATAGCCAGGGCGGATGAACTTAAAAACAGCATTAAAGGCAGCGTAATAGCGGGGCAATTTGAAAATCCTGCAAATCCCGAAGCTCACCGCAAGGCCACCGCGCGGGAAATTTTAAAGGACGCGGGCGATATAGACTTCTTTGTCGCGGGCGTGGGCACGGGTGGCACCATCACCGGGGTGGGGCAGGTATTAAAGCAGGAGCTCCCCTCCGTAAAGGTCATAGCCGTGGAGCCTTCCTCGTCCCCCGTGCTCTCGGGCGGCAAGGCGGGGCCGCACGGCCTTCAGGGCATAGGCGCGGGGTTTGTCCCCAAGGCGCTGGATACCTCTGTATACGATGAGGTGATAACCGTCTCCGACGAACAGGCGTATGAAGAGGGCAGGCTGCTCGCCCGCACGGAAGCGTTCCTCACGGGCATATCGTCGGGTGCTGCCCTGTATGCCGCGAGGCTGATAGCCGAGCGCGCGCAAAATGCAAAAAAGCGCATCGTCGTGCTCTTGCCCGACAGCGGCGACAGGTACCTTTCTACAAAGCTGTACGAATAATTTTAAAAATCGGGCGGCATATATGCCGCGATCACTTAAAATCCGCTATTTAAAAAGGTAAAGATATGAAGATAACGGACATCATCAGGAGCAAAAAGGCAGTCCTTTCTTTCGAGGTGTTCCCCCCAAAGACGGACGATAAATTTGAAAGCGTCTCGCGCGCGATAGACGAAATAGCCGCCCTCTCCCCGGACTTTATGAGCGTCACTTACGGCGCGGGGGGAGGCACGTCGGCGTATACCGTGGCGATATCCAGGCACCTTAAAGAGTGCGGCGTGACGTCTGTGGCGCATCTTTCGTGCATATCTTCCACAAAGGCGGACGTGCGCGAAAAGGTGGCTCAGCTCAAAGAGGCGGGCGTGGAGAACATCCTTGCCCTGCGCGGCGACATCCCGGAGGGGTTCAAAGGCAACCTCGAATACAAGTACGCGGGCGAGCTCGTTTCGGACATAAAGCGCGCCGGCGGCTTTTGCATAGGCGGCGCATGCTATCCCGAAGGCCACCCCGAATCGGATACGCTCTATTCGGATATAGAAAATTTAAAGCGCAAAGTGGAAGCGGGCTGCGACTACCTCACGACGCAGATGTTCTTTGACAACGACCTGTTTTACAGCTTTCTTGCAAAGGCATATTCCGCGGGCATAACGGTGCCCATAATCCCCGGCATTATGCCCATAACGCGCGCAAGCCAGGTAAAGCGCACGCTGACTTTGTCCGGTTCGCCCATGCCCGCAAAATTCAGGCGCATCGTGGACAGGTTCGGCGATAATCCCGCGGCAATGCGCCAGGCGGGCGTCGCGTACGCCACCGAGCAGGTGATCGATCTGTACGCCAACGGCATAAAGGCGGTACATATCTATTCGATGAACAAGCCGGAAGTCGCGCGCGCCATAAAGGACAACCTTTCGCAGATAATATGAAAGTCATACGCGGCAGTTTGGATCATATAGACAGGAAAGAGGCGCTCCGCTATGCGGGCTACGCGGGCGTTGCCGGCGTGACCGCCGGGGAGGAGAGCGCGGCGCTCTTTGACGAGTGCGAGCGGCTTTTGCTAAAAGAACTTTCGCCCGCGGCGGTGTACGAATGTTTCCCCGTCCGTCGCGGCGAGGGCGACGAGCTTGATTTAGGCTTTGCCAAAGTGCGCAGCAATTCGCTGTGCCGCAACCTAAACGGCTGTTCAAGGCTGGTGTTGTTTGCCGCCACCATAGGCGTAGGGGCGGACAGGCTCATAGCAAAGTACAACAGGCTGTCTGCCGCGCGCGCCGCCGCTTTGCAGGCGCTCGGCGCGGCTGCGGCGGAACAGTGGTGCGATAAGGTCAACGCCCGCATAGTTTTGGAATACGGCGCCGCCCGCCCGCGCTTTTCCTGCGGGTACGGCGACCTGCCGCTCAAACTTCAGCGCGAAATTTTCCCCGCGCTGCAGGTGACAAAAAATATCGGCGTAACTTTGACGGACGGCGATCTGATGATCCCGGAAAAATCGGTAACTGCCATCGTCGGGATCTTGGACTGACGCTTTATTGAGCGCGGGCGCCGTGCGTATGCGGTAAATGTAAAAAAATTAAACAATAAAACGTAAAAAAATTACAGTATAAATTATCGGGCGCATGCCCGTGGTAGTGCCATGAATTTTAAGACCTTTTTAAAAAACAACATAGTCGTGCTGGACGGAGCAACCGGCACCGTGCTGCAGGCTCGCGGGCTCTCCCTTGGAGAGCTGCCGGAAGAATGGAACATCTCCCGCGCGCAAGAGGTGGAGGAAGTCTGCCGCGAATACCTTGATGCGGGGGCGGACGTCGTCTATGCAAACACGTTCGGCGCAAATTGTTTAAAGTTCGGCGATCGCACGGAAGAGATAGTGCGCGCGGGCGTCATGGCGGCAAAGCGCGCGGCGCGCGCGTTCAAAAATAAATTTGTCGCGCTGGACATAGGCCCTACGGGCAAACTTTTGCAGCCGCTCGGCGACCTTGCCTTTGAGGACGCGGTCAACATCTTTTCGCGCACGGTGAGGGCGGGCGTGGCGGCGGGCGCCGACCTTATAGCAATAGAGACTATGAACGACACGTACGAGCTGAAGGCGGCGATGCTCGCCGCCAAAGAGTGCGGCGGCGGGCTGCCCGTCATCGCAACGTGTGTGTTCGGTTCGGACTGCAAGATGATGACGGGCGCCTCTCCGGAAGCTGCCGTCGCCCTTTTGGAGGGGCTCGGCGCGGACGCTGTCGGGCTCAACTGTTCGCTCGGGCCTAACGAGATGCTCCCCGCCGTGCAAAGGTTTTTAAAGTGCGCTTCCGTTCCCGTCGTCGTAAAGCCCAACGCCGGCATACCGGAAGAGAGGGACGGCAAAACGGTATACAACGTGCCGTGCCGCGAATTTGCCGCGCAGATGCGCCGCATGGTAGAGCTCGGCGTGCGCGCAATAGGCGGCTGCTGCGGCACTACACCCGCATATATAGCCGAATTAAGGCGCATTGCGGACAGTATTTTGCCCGCAAAGGTGGAACCTAAAAACCTCACTTGCGTCAGCTCTTACACGCATGCCGTATATTTTGGCGGCGTGCCCGTCATAATAGGCGAAAGGATAAACCCCACGGGCAAAAAGCGGCTCAAAGCCGCCCTGAGGGAGGGGGACATGGCGTATGTCCTGAACGTGGCGGTCGCTCAGGCGGAAAACGGCGCGCACGTGTTGGACGTAAACGTCGGTCTGCCGGAAATAGACGAAGCCGCCGTCCTCGAACGCGCCGTGTGCGAGATACAGGCAGTGACCGACCTGCCGCTGCAGATAGATACATCGGACATATCCGCCATGGAACGCGCCATGAGGCGGTACAACGGCAAGCCGCTCGTAAATTCCGTGAACGGCAAAAAAGAGGTGATGGACGCCGTGTTCCCGCTTGTAAAAAAGTACGGCGGGGTCGTCATAGCGCTCACGCTGGACGAAGGCGGCATCCCCGCAGACGCGGATGGCAGGATACGCATAGCAAAAAAGATATTGGCGGAGGCAAAAAAGTACGGCATAAAAAAGAGCGACATCATATTCGATACGCTTGCAATGGCGGTGTCTGCGGACGGCACCGCGGCGCGCGCCGCGCTCGATTCCCTGCATTATTTACGCCATACTATGGGGGTAAATACCTCTTTGGGCGTTTCAAACATATCGTTCGGCTTGCCCGAACGCGACTTTGTAAACGGCACATTCTTTGCAATGGCGCTCCAAAGCGGGCTTTCCGCCGCGATAATAAACCCGCTGTCGCAGGAGATGACAAAGACGTACAAAAGCTATTGCGCGCTTGCAGGCTATGATGAAAATTGCCTTGATTATATAGCCTACGCGGGCAGCGTGCAGCGTGAAAAGGTAGTGGCGGCCCCGTCGGCCTCCGCAGGCGCGGCGGAGGGCGCTCCCTCGCTCAAATATTATGTGGAAAAGGGGCTTAAGGACAGGGCGGAGGGCGCCGCTGCCGAGCTTTTAAAGACGGTTTCCCCTCTGGACGTCATAAACGGGGAGATAATTCCCGCGCTGGACGAGGTCGGCAAAGCGTTTGAAAGCAAGACGCTCTTCCTGCCCCAGCTTCTGATGAGCGCGGAGGCGGCTTCGGGCGCCTTTGACGTCATAAAGCGCGCCTTCGGAGGCGGTGGCGAGCCAAAAAAATTGAAAATCGTCATAGCCACCGTCAGGGGCGACATCCACGACATAGGCAAAAACATAGTGCGCACGCTGCTTGAAAATTACGGCTTTACGGTGTACGACATGGGCAGGGACGTGCCCGCCCGTGCCATAGTAGACAAGGCTAAAAGCGTCGGCGCGCATGTTGTGGGGCTGTCCGCCCTGATGACAACGACTGTCGCCTCCATGAAAGAGACGATAGAACTGCTCAAAGCCGAGCTGCCCGATTGCCGCACATTGGTGGGCGGGGCGGTATTGACCGCCGAATATGCCGCGATGATAGGCGCAACAAAGTATGCAAAGGATGCGATGGCGTCCGTCCGCTACTGCGAAGAGCTTGAAGGCGAGCTGTTCGGAGATAAATAAAATAGCGCCGCGGCTGCAGCCGCGGCGCATGCTTTAAGATGCGTTGTTTTTGGCATATTGCCGCACGTTCAATGTATTTTGCGTGCGGCAATTTTTCTTACAATGACGTCGGCGGCGATCGTCGCCGCGGAAAAGAACAGCAGCCCCGCGCCTATGAATATGGCGCAGTTCATAAAAAATTGCTGCGGCATGACCTTTATTATTTCGTCCGTGGCGGGGTTGAATATCCAGTTGTCCTTTCCGGGGAACAGCACGGCGTGGAAAACTTCAAACGCGCTGTCAAAATCTATGGCTATAAGGCAGCCCAATATCACGGGCACGGCTATCGCCGCTATCGCCGCCCAGAATGCGGCGGAGTGCCCCGCCGCGTCTTTCAGCGTCACGACTTTTGTAAAATGGAGGGCAAGTATTATCAAAATAACGCCAAACGAACTGCCGGCGAGCGCTATATCGAGCACAAACAGCACCTTGCAGTCGGCAAAGTGTGCCGCCCCCTCTTGCGAAAATGCGAACACGCCTGCGGAAAACCGCCTTCCCGGCAGTAAAAGGTAGTCAAGTATCTCGTCGTAGGCTGCCTTTATTTCGGCGGCGGTGTGGCCGCTCGCCTCTTCCAGCCCCAGCGGGCCTATCTGAACATAGTAAAACCACCTGTTGATTATCGGCAGGCTTATGGAAAAGGAGAGGATGAATATAAATACCGCCGCGCCGAGCGTCACGGTCGCGGCTATGTCTGCCGCCCGTCTTGCGCGGCTTTTGCTCCGAGTGTCAGTATGACTGCACATTTTTGCTCCTTTGCTTTTCGAGCGGGGCGGATATCGCCAGCAGTGCCTGCGACGGCAGGTAGAAGAGCCATATCAGCAGTTTTACGGCATACAGCCCGTCCTTGCTCAGCTCTATGCCCGCCATATCCCCTACGTTTAGCCCCACGCAGATGTCGCAGCCGGCAAACAGCAGCAGCCCGACTGCAAACAGTATGCGGTGCTTGCCGCCTTTTATAAGTGCGAACGCCTCCGCCGTGTTAAGTATAAGGTTGGTAAAATAGAATGCCGCCGCCATTCCCAATATGACGTCGGACGGCATTATCGCGGCGGCTGCCGCGCACATCGCCGCGGATAGCGCCGCGCGCAGTGGGAGCGCTATGGCGGAATACAGCCTGTTTGCCCTGCAAAGCTGTATGCGCGCGCAGTAAAGCAGCTGCGCGGCGGAAAAGAATATCAGCGATATTTCGTAATAATCCTGCAGCAGCACCATCACAAAGTCGGCGCACACCGTACAGCCAAGGGCGCAGGCGAGCAGCGCCTTGTCCCTGTTTCCGCGCGTGAACGCAAGCGTGTAGGCGAGGCATAGCGGCACTATGCAGAATTCGGGGTATCTCACCGCGTCATACAGCCTGAGCGCGTTCATTGCGGTTATGGCGGCAAGCAGCGCCGCCAGCAGTACGGCAAACGCCGCGCCCGCGGCTATTTTTAGTTTAAGATGGTCTTTCATAAGGTAAGTTTATACGAACGCCGTGCAAAACGCAAGCGTATTTTTGCCGTGCCGTGCGCGGCAGGGCGTAAAATTTAAAATTTTACAAATTATTTGCAAAACCGTGCATAATTTATTACTTTTTAGTAATATAATATAGCTGTAAGCGGAGGGAAATCCGCAAACGCTTTTCTTAAAGTGCCGCGGCAAAGCGGGCGATAAGAGGGGGACGGCGGCTTTCACTAAAAAATATTTGCCCTGCAGGTATTTTTTGTGAGAGCGCGGCCACACTTTAAATATTCCGGGGCAGGTACGTCTGCCCCGTTTTTTATGTCCTTATAGTATAAGAGTATGAATAACAAACCGTAAAAAAATTACGCTTGCGCTGCCTGCAAATTTTCCTCCGCCTTTTCCGCCATCGTCTTTACGTACGCCTCTGCATTGCACGCTATAACGAGCGTGCCTATCTCTGCAAGCGAAATTGTTATAAACGTTCCCGCTATCGTCCCTGCAAGCACGTATGCCGCTATTATGAACGCGAATACTATGAGCAGCACTATAAGGTCGGTCAAAAGTATTAGCCCCGCGTTTTTGGCGTTGACGACATCTTTAAATTTAAGTTTTTTTCTTCCGAATATTATGTAGCCCTTAAACATGGCTTCGGCGCCGTATAAAATAGCGCCGAACACCCCCGCGATCGCCGCGCCCGGTGCCCACAGCCCCTGTATCCACAAAATAAACGCCGTTATTGCGGAGATGAGCACAAGGTCTACTATGCCGGATATCAGGTTTTTCCACCACGAGCGCCTGGCGATGGTGCGCCTGACCAAAAACCGCGTGAGCATAAAGCCGGCGGCAAGGCCTATCGCCGTCCACAGCGCGAGCATCAGCAGCCATACAATTATCTGTGCGGCGGCAGAGGCGGCGGCTTCGGTTATCTGCGCGGCGTAGGCGTCCGCGCCCGGTATCAGCGCGTGTACGCAGTCCGACAGCGTCTTTTGCAGCCAGTCGGAATTTGTGATCGTGTCTATCGCGGCGGAAGGGTCGTTCCAATCCAATCCGCCTATGGCCGCCAGCAGGCTGTCTGCAAGCGATTCAAAGTCAAGGGTCACGTTCCCCGTGACCTCTTTTACGCTCTCTATAAATCCGCTCACCGCGGCAAAAACGCCGGGGACGAGCATCCCCAGCCCTATGACTACGCCCAGGGCAAGCGCCCCTATGGGCGTGAAAAAATGTTTGAGGTTTATAAAAAAGTTTTTTATTCCGCTTAGTACCATAATTTGCCGCTCCGGACAAACTTTGCCCGGTATTAAATATATTGCTTTTAAGTTGCCGTGTAAAAGATGCTTATATTAAAAGATGCTTGTATTAAAAGATACTTATATCAAAATTATAAGCCACGGGCGCCTTTTTGTCAAGGTCGCGCGGCGGATGTGCCGGCAGGCTGCCGTTTTTCCCCGTCATACAAACGCCGGTCTGCGAATATCTATATATAACTGAACGGGGCGTGTCCCCGCGGACAATGGCGGAAGGTGTTTTAAATGAAAAATTATTGCGGCGGCAGCGCGGAACAGGTCTTAAAGGAACTCTCCTCGTCCCCGGTCGGCATTTCCTCGGCAGAGGCAGCCCTGCGGCTTGCAAAGTTCGGGCCGAACACGCTCGAACGGGGCAAGGGCGCAGGCTTTTTTAAACTGTTCATATCCCAGTTCAAGGACGTGATGACGGTGCTGCTCATCGCCGCGGCGGCGGTGACCGCCGTCATTGCCTTTATTTCCGGCGACAGGGCAGACCTCACCGATACCTTCATCATACTGTTCATCATATTTTTAAACGCCGCCGTGGGTACGGTGCAGCAGTACCGTGCGGACAGGGCGATAGAAAACCTTAAAAAGCTGTCCGTCTGTATGGTAAAGTGCCGCCGCGACGGGGCGGACGTGCAGGTGGAGAGCGGCGCCCTCGTCCCGGGCGACGTCATATCGCTCGGCGAAGGGGATATGGTGCCCGCCGACTGCCGCATACTGTCCTGTGCGGCGCTCAAGTGCGACGAAAGCGCCCTCACGGGCGAAAGCGTCGGCGTGGAAAAGTGTGCCGACGCGGTAAAAGGGGAAAACGTTCCGCTGTCCGCGCAAAGGGATATGCTCTTTTCCTCTTCCTACGTCCTTTCGGGCACGGCATCGGCGGTGGTGTGCTCTACGGGGATGGATACGGAAATAGGCAGGATAGCCGCAATGCTCGCCGACGCCAAGCCCGTTCCCACGCCGCTGGAAAGGAGCCTGGATAGGCTCGGAAAATTCATAACGGTGTTTGTGCTCGCGGTCACGGCGGTCATATTCATTCTTTCGCTAATAGTGCGCAGGGAGGGCATAGTGAGCAACTTTATGACTGCCGTGGCGATCGCCGTGGCTGCCATCCCGGAAGGGCTCCCCGCCGTTGTCACCATAATAATGGCGATGGGCGTCAGGCAGATGAGCAAAAAGCACGTCGTCATAAGAAAGCTCAAGTCGGTGGAGACGCTCGGCGGGTGCAACTTTGTGTGTACGGACAAGACGGGCACGCTCACGGAGAACAGGATGCGCGTATCGGAGGTGTATTCCCCGGCGGGCGCGCGCGGAGATCTTTTAAAGTGCATGTGCGCCTGCGTCAACGTCAGGGGCTCGCGCGGCGCATACACGGGCGACCCTACGGAAGTTGCCGTAAGGGAGTATGCGGAGGAAAATTCCGGCGGGTTTACGTTTACCCGCGTGAACGAAATACCCTTTTCGTCCGAACGCAGGATGATGACGGTGGGCGTCAGCGAAGGCGGCGCGCGCCGTTCATACAGCAAGGGCGCGCCCGACGTTTTGGTGGAAAAGTGTACGCACATCTATTCAAAAGACGGGGTGCGCCGAATGACAAAAGAGGATAAAGAGCGCATACTATCCCAAAACGACGATATGAGCGGCCGCGCCCTGCGCGTGCTTGCGTTTGCCTGCCGCGAGGGGGATGCGGGCGAAAGCGGCCTCGTCTTTTTGGGACTGTGCGGGATGCGCGACGGGCTCAAAGAGGGGGTGTGCGCCGCCGTGAGCGAGTGCGCCCGCGCGGGCATCACCACCGTCATGATAACGGGCGACCATGCGCGCACGGCGCTTGCCGTTGCCGGGCAGGCGGGCATATCGTGCGGCGGCAGGGCGATAACGGGCGAAGAGATAGACAGGATGACCCCTTCGCAGCTTAAGGAGGCGGTAAAGTCCTGCACGGTGTTCGCGCGCGTCACTCCCCGCCACAAAAACGCCATAGTCTGTGCCATAAGGCAAAACGGCGGCGTGGTGGCAATGACGGGCGACGGCGTCAACGACGCCCCGGGCATAAAGAACGCCGACATAGGCATAGCCATGGGTTCGGGGACGGACGTGACTAAAAATGCCTCCGATATGGTCATCACGGACGACAATTTCACCACCATAGTCGCCGCCGTGCGCGAAGGCAGGCGCATATTTGCAAACATAAAAAAGACGATATGTTTTTTCCTCGCCACAAACCTTGCGGAAGTGCTCGCCGTGCTCATAGCTTCGCTCGCCTTTCCGGGCGCGGAATTTTTGCGCTCCACCCAGCTCTTGTGGATAAACCTCATAACCGACAGCTTCCCGGTGCTCGCGCTCGGCTGCGAGCGCGCCGACGGCTATGCCATGACCCGTCCCCCGGAGCGGGCGGAGAGGGCGATATTTTCACGCGCGACGGTGTTTTCCGTGCTGTTCTTCGGGCTGTACATGACGGCGGCAAGCGTGGCGGTATTTGCCGTTGCCCTGCACATATGGGGCAATGAAACCGCAAGTACCGTCACATTCCTTGTGATATCCTTCCTTGAACTTTTCCACGCGTTCAACATCCGTTCGGAGCGCGCCTCTGCGTTCAAGGGATTTTTTGCAAACAAGGTGCTGCTTATTACGGTTGCGGCGGGCGTGGCGGTCAACATTGTGCTGTGCGCCGTTCCGCCCCTTTCCGCGGCATTTGCGCTTGCGCCCCTTTCCGCCCTTCAGTGGGGCATAGTCGCCGCCCTTTCGCTCTCCGTAGTCCCCGTGGGCGAACTGTATAAGCTGGGTATAAAGGCGGTTTCGGCGGCAAAGGGGCGTCCTTTCCGCGGGCGCGGCAGGCTGTTTTGCATAAGGGCGGCGCGTGCAAAAAGGGCGCAAAAAAATTAACATATCCATAATAATTTACAAACTGCGGCAAAAGTGGTAAAATAGGGCAGGAAATAAGGTTTTAGGGAGATATACCATGAATTACAGACTGGAATCGCTTAAAAAACACAGGGAATGGCGCGGCAAGATAGAGACAAAGGTGCGCGTGCCGGCAGACAGCAGGGAGGCGCTCTCGCTTGCGTACACGCCCGGCGTGGCAGAACCCTGCCTTGCCATAAAGGAAGACCCGGAAAAGAGCTTTGAACTCACCCGCAGGTGGAACACCGTCCCCGTAATAACCGACGGCACCGCCGTGCTCGGGCTGGGCGATATAGGCCCCGTTGCCGGCATGCCGGTGATGGAGGGCAAGTGCGCGCTGTTCAAGGCATACGGCGACGTGGACGCCTTTCCCATCTGCATAGCGTCTAAGGACGTGGACGAGATAGTCAATACCATAAAGCTGATATCCGGTTCGTTCGGGGGGATAAATCTTGAAGATATCTCCGCTCCCAGGTGCTTTGAAATAGAATCCCGCCTTAAAAGGGAACTCGATATCCCCGTATTCCACGACGACCAGCACGGTACGGCGGTGGTAATGGCGGCAGCGCTTATAAACGCCGCAAAGGTGACCCAAAAGCAGACGGACGAACTTAAAGTTGTCATAAACGGCGCCGGCGCCGCGGGCATCGCCATTGCAAAATATCTTTTAAAGCTCGGCGTCGCCGACATAATCATGTGCGACAGGTGCGGCGTCATCTGCAAGGGTGCGCAGGGCATGAACGAAGCTCAGGCAGCCATGGCACAGATGACCAACAAGGGCGGCGTAAGCGGCACGCTTGCAGACGCGATGAAGGGCGCGGACGTGTTCATAGGCGTCTCCGCCCCCAACTGCGTCAGCCGTGACATGGTCAGGAGCATGGCTCCCCGCGCAATAGTGTTCAGTTGCGCCAATCCCGTTCCGGAAATTTCCCGCAAGGACGCGCTCGAAGCGGGCGCGGCTGTGGTGGGTACCGGCTCGTCGGAATTCCCCAACCAGATCAACAACGTGCTCGTGTTCCCCGGGCTCTTCCGCGGTGCGCTCGACGTAAGGGCGCGCGACATCAACTTCGATATGATGCTCGCGGCGTCCCATGCGATAGCCGACTATGTGGGCGCGGAACTCTCTGCAGACCACATACTGCCGCTTGCTTACGATAAGGGCGCGCACGAAGCCGTTGCCCGCGCGGTGGCGGTGGCAGCCGCAAAGTCGGGCATGGCAAGGAACTGAATTTATACGTGCGCGCTTTCGGCGCGCACGTCAAAAAAGCGCGCCGCACTTAAAAATGTGCGGCGCGCTTTTTACGCGTATGTAAATCTTTATATGAGGTGCTTTCTTATCGCCTTGATGGCGGTGTCGGCGATCAGCCTCGATCCCCTGTGCGTGGGGTGTATGCCGTCCACCGAATATTCCGTGTAGCGTATGGATTCCGAAAGTCCGTTGAACATCTCGTCGTACGCCACGAATTCGTCGGCGACCTCTACGGCGATGCCGTGTATTATGGCAAGTTCCTTGTTGAACAGCGGCCTCATGCGCACCTTGTCGGGCGCGGGCAAAAGGAAGGGTTCAAGGCATATAAGCGTTATGCCCGCCGCCTTTATCCTTTCAAGCAGCTCGCGGTAGTCCGCTTCGAACTGTTTAAGGTCGAGCTCTTTGCCGTACCTGAACTGGTCAAGGGCGTTGTTTATGCCTATCATCACAACCGCCACGTCGGGCTTTAAGTCCAATATGTCCGTCTGTACGCGCGCGAGAACGTCGCTCACTTCGCTGCCGCTCACGCCCTTGTTGATAAGCTGTATGTCCATGTCGGGGTATATGGGGCGGAGCTTGTCGGCAAGTATCTTTACAAATCCGTTGCCGAGCGAATTTTCGTCGTTTCTGTCGCGGCCGCAATCGGTTATCGAATCGCCTGTGAATACAATCTTCATTTTTCTCCCTTTTTGCAATATAGTATAATTTTCATTGCATAATCATTTTAACATAACGCGCCGCCCATTGCAAGCGGCGCGCCTTTAAAAATAATATTTTTTTACGTTTTGCGTGGCTGCCTGTTGCCGCGCATCTCGTCAAGGCATCCAACGTGCCGCTCTTCAAGGTTTTCGTAAGCGGCGGTCTTGTCTATTATTGCTTTAAGCAGCCCGTCAAGCTCGCTGCCCTCGGTGTAGTCGGCGGGCGCAAAGTAGCGTATGCGGTCGTTTGCCAAAAGGCCGTATACCTTTTGCTTATCTTTGTTCTTCGGGTCGTATACGCCTATGGCGTGGCCGCCGTAGGAGCTCACCAGCTTCATGCAGGGGATGTCCGTGTCGCTGTCGCCTATGTACACCATGTTCCTCAGCGGCACGCGCAGCTTTTCGGGCGGGATGTAGGCGTTTACGCCCTCGTGGTCGTTTATGTCAAGGCAGCCCTTTTCTATGCGGAACAAAAACTGCGTCTTGTTGGTATAGTTTATTGCCTGTGCAGGCCACACGGGTACGCCGTCTTCGTCGTAGCAAAAGGCGCTTGCGTATATCTTTTTGAATGCGGGGGCAATGGGGGTGCCCTCTATCATCTCTTTCAGCCCGGAAGAAATTATGTAGTGCTCCACGCATATGCCGCGTTCGGCGCCGTAGCCGTCTATGCGTGAAAACCAGCTTTCCGCTCCGTCATACAGTTCTATCTTTGCGCCGTATTCGTTGAGCGCCTTTCTTGTGACATAGAACTTGCCCTTTGCCTTTTTTACCATCGTCAGCATGTATGCAAGGTTCATATCCATGTCGTTTTCCGTCGCGAGCTTGTTGGATTGCTCCCAGAACTGGCGCACGTCCGCGCCCACCGACTGTATAAAGCCCTGCGCCTGCATGTCTCCGGGGGTGAGAGTGCGGTCAAAGTCGTAGCACACCGCAAGCACGGGCATCGTGCCCTTTTTCAGCCTTTCGTACTGCATAAATTCACCTCTTTGCACCGCCCGCCGTCAACGCGGCGCGTCGCGTGCGGAAAAATGTAACACCCGTTTTCTGTTTTTGTAACATGCGTGTTGCACGCGTGTTGACGCGGGTGTGGTATAATTTTATACACAGGGGCGTTGCCCTTGGAACTTTGTAAAGGAGGAGCTTATGAAACTCGACTTTATTTCAAAGGGGCAGAAGGCGGCAATAAAGGCCTCCGTCTCCGCCGCCTATCTCTTCTATTTTACAGTGGCGGTCATATCGCTCGTATACAGCCTGCGCAGCTCCGTGAACAGCGGCAACGCCTCTTTTTTGGGCAACCTCGGCAATGAATTTGTCTTTTTTTGCCTCCTTGCAATGGTGACGGCGGTGCAGGCTGCGGTCTTTCATCTTTACAAGGGGAGCGGGAACAGGCAATTGAATATCCAGACGGCGCTGTCCGCTGTCAAGTTCTTTATCGTCATGTCCCTGCAGGCGGGCATAGGCAGCCAAAACATATATTTCGGCGGCTCGGAAAGGTCGGACTTCTATTCGTGGGTCACGATATTTGCCATTATCGCCGTAGCCGCCGTATTCCTTGCCGAACTCGTGTGCGCCGTATGGCTCAAACTGCGGCTCAAAGAATGCGGCGCAAACGGCAAATGAGCGGCATATATATGCGTATCAAGCGCGTTTTGTTTTAAGGGGTGCAGGCATTGCCGCCCGCGTCGTAGTATACCGTTCCGCACTGTATGTGCCGCGCGCTCCCGCCGGCAACATACTCTATCTCGGCGTAAAAATACCCGCCCTCGCCCGTTTCCGCCGTCAGTTGCAGCGACTTTCCCATATCCAGGTCGGCGGAATATGCGCTGTCTATTTCCGTGGCTTCGCCCTGCCCCGCCGCGTCCGCCCTGTATAGCGTGAGCGTCACCGGTACGGAGGAGGGGAACAGGGTGAATTCGTTTATGGCAACGGCAGTCACCGTGCCGTCGCCGTTTCCCTTTATCCTTACGGACAAAAATGTAAAAAGTCCGCCGCCCGAGCATGCGGGAAAGGTGGAAAGGGCGGCTGCTATGGCAAAAATAATTGCTAATGCCGCCCTCTTCATCTCTTTCTGTCCTTTAATATCTCGTATACGAATATCGCGGCGATGAGCGCCATCAGCGCGCTCAAAAACACGCACAGCACTATCATCGGCGTATTCTGCGGTATGGATACAATCCACACAGTTGCGCTTGCGTCGTAGCGCGCGTCCTTGACGGCATATACCACGGTGGCTATCAGCCCGCCGAGTGCCGCGGCAAACAGGGCGGCGAGCACGACCATCGCGGCGCGCCTGTTGCTTTTTTGGGGCGCGTCGGCCTGTTCTTCGGTTGGGGAAGAGCTCTCGTCGCAGCCCAAAAGTTCGTTGGCGTCTATGTGAAAGGCGCGGCATATGGCGGCAGTCTGCTGCAGGGAAGGGCTGCTCTTGCCCGATTCCCAGCGGCTGACCGTCTGGCGCGTCACGCCGAGCTTATCCGCCATCTCCTGTTGCGAAAGTTTATTTTCGTCCCTGAGTTTTATAAGTCTTTCCCTGAAATTCATCTGTTGCCGCCGTTTTGCGTTCACGCCGCAGTTTTTATCATTATACCACGGCGGGCGCGGCGTGTCAACGCCGACGTATAAAAATGGGGCGCCTTTCGCCATATTTCGCCGTAATTCGGCAATATATCTGCTCCATTTTACTTTTATACGGCTATAATCCGGAGTATGCTCACAAATTTTTTCGATGATGTCTGCGCCGCCGCGGAGTCTCTTTCGCTCGATGTGCTCATCGGCGCGTGCTGGGGAGCGTTTGCTCTTCTGTTTATGGTCACCTTTATACTCTGCCTGTCCTGCGCGGGCGTCCGCCGTGCGGAAAAGCGCCCCTTTTTTGCGGCGGTCAACGTCTTTGCCGTTGTCACGCTGGCATTCGCGCTTACGGAAAAGAGCGTGGAATATTCCGCGCTGCTCGCCGCCGTGTTCTGGTGCGTGGGGTATCTTTTGTACGGGCTTATCGTGCTCGTAAGCAAAAAAAGAGTGCGCGCGGCGCGCATTCCCGCCCTGCAGGGCGTCCCGCCGGCGGATGTCTTTACACCGTCCGTGCGTCCCGCAAAGCCCAACGTGCGCACCGAACACGCCGTATCCGTTACGGAAAAGCTCCTAAAAGCCGACCTCGGAAAGGGCGACAGGCAGGAAGCGGAGCGCATCAAGTCCGCGCTGTCCTTTTTAAAGGCAAAGGGCGAGCTCACGCCCGCCGATAACGAATTGCTCAACGAAAAATTCAACGCCCTGTTAAAGCTGATGGCAAAGTACGATATATAGTGCTCAATTAAAAAAGCCTGCCCGTGCAAGGCAGGCTTTGCGGCGCGTCATATCGTCTTCATGCGCGCCTGAAAGTATTCCCCGGCGGCTTCCGCCTTTTTAAGCGCCTCGCCCGTGAGTGCGGTGCCCTTTTTTAAAACTACGGCGCCGTCCTCGGTGAGTACGTTGTCTTTCAGCGTGCGCGGCGGGTGCACTATCATCACGTCGCCTGCGGTCACGTCCTCCGGCCTGTAGCTCTTTTTGCCTATCACGTAGCGAACGCCGCCCCTGTCGGCGACTATCTCCGTAAGGTGCCCCAAAAAGTTGCCGTATTCGGAATACGCCGCAACGCCCAGCCGCATGTTTCTGCTCTTGCTGCGGGCTGCCGCGCGGTCTTCAAAAATTATCTTCTCCCCGAAGGCGACTACGTTCTTTATGTCTATGTCAAATTCGCGCTCCTCTTCGTCAAAGCATTGCAAAAACTGTGGCGCGCCGCCAAATCCGCATACGCCGCGCACCCAGCCGTGCCTGCCCTTATCCGTGCTTTCAACCTCTTTTCCGTAAATTGAAGAAAGTTTCATACTGCCCTCCGCACCGCCATGCGGTGATTTCGTATTATAAGAATATATTATTTTAATGTGCTCGGCGCTATCATGGCGCCGTTTGCGTTATTTTGGCGAAAAATTTGTTTTTGCCCTGACCGCTTTTGCCCTTGCGCCCTGCCGCGTGGCGGGCTTGGTACGTTTTTAACAATGTTGTTAAAAAATATCATTTTTACGCCGCTCAAAAAAACTTTACACATAACTTGACAGGTGTAAAGTTTGAGTGTAAACTATGACTAACCTGAAAAGAGCGAGGGTGTATTGCCCGCGGGGAAATTTCCCCTTTCAGGGAGCTGCGCGCACAGTGCGGGCGCCGGTGTATTTCCGGCCCGCAACGGCATTAAATTATTGCCTGCGCGCGGGCAGAACAAGGCATAAGCGGCGTCGGTGTATTTCCGGCCGTCCTTGCGTTTGTTCGGGCAGGGCAGGCTCGCGGGGCCGGTGTATTTCCGTCCGCATACCGCCTGACTCGGAAGGATACGCCGCGGCAACCGCCGCGGCTTTTACTTTATCTGCCGCTTTGTTATAGGCTTTTTGTGCCGGCGTGCATTTTGCCGCGGCGCAGACTGCCGCAAGGAGTCTTATGATAGAACTTGAAAAGTATTATGACGTGATAATCGTAGGTGCGGGGGTTGCGGGGCTCAACTGCGCGCTCAACCTTCCGCAGGATAAAAAGGTGCTGCTCATCTGCAAGGATACGCCGGACAAGTCCGACAGCTACCTTGCGCAGGGCGGGATCTGCCGGCTCGTGGACGAGGATGACTATGACGGCTATTTTGAAGACACGATGCGCGCCGGGCACTATGAAAACGATCCCGCCACGGTGGAGTGCATGATCCGCAACTCGCAGGAACTGATAGACGACCTCGTTGCCTGCGGCGTCCGCTTTGCGCGCAACCCGGACGGTTCGCTCCTGTATACAAGGGAGGGCGGCCATTCCCGTCCACGCATATGTTTCCACGAAGATTGCACCGGCCGCGAGATCACTACCCACCTCATGCAAAAGGTGCGCGCGCGCAGCAACGTGTACGTCGTGCCCTACGTCACCATGGTGGACATCATTGCCGACGGCAACACGTGCTGCGGCATTGTGGCAAAGGACAGCAAAAACGGCAGGCTGTACAGGTTGTACGCCGACTATACGGTGTTAGCCTCCGGCGGGCTGGGCGGCGTGTTTGAAAATTCCACCAACTTCCGCATCCTTACGGGCGACGCGCTTGCCATATGCCTCAACCACGGCATAGCCGTAGATAATATAAACTATATCCAGATACACCCCACAACGCTCTATTCAAAGGAGAGGGGAAGAAGGTTTTTGATATCGGAGAGCGTGCGCGGCGAGGGCGCCGTGCTGCTCGACAAAGAGTATAAGCGCTTTTGCGACGAGCTCAAACCGCGCGACGTGGTTACAAAGAACATACTCGCGCAGATGAAGAAGGACGGGACCGACCACGTCTGGCTGGATATGCGCCCCATCCCGCGCGAAGAGGTGATAAATCACTTCCCGTCCATAGTCCAGCGCTGCCTGGACGAGGGGTACGACGTATTCCGCGAATGTATACCCGTGGTGCCTGCGCAGCACTATTTTATGGGCGGCATACGCTCCGATCTTGAAGGCAGGACTACGATGCAAAGGCTGTACGCCGTGGGCGAAACGTGCTGCAACGGCGTGCACGGGGCAAACAGGCTGGCTTCCAATTCCCTGCTCGAAAGCCTCATATTCGCCAAGCGCGCCGCGCGCGACATCGCGGCAAACTATTCGCGCATAGACCTCAATGCCGCAGCCCGGGCAGAACGCGGGCTGGATTTGACAAAATATGAAAACGTACCCGCGCTTTTAAAGAGCTATAAGGGGATAGTGCTCGACGCCGTAAACAGGGCGGAAGCCGAACATCCCCGCATGCTCAGCGCCGTAAAGGAGGCAGAAAATGAATAATCCCGTAACAGAAAAACTCCATGCCGACAAGCTGATAGAGCTGGCGCTTGCCGAAGATATCTCCAACGAAGACGTCAGCACCAACGCCGTCATGCCCTGCTATAAAAAGGGTACGGTGGATTTGATCTGTAAACAGGACGGCGTCATATGCGGGCTCAACGTATTTGCGCGCACGTTTGCGCTGCTCGATCCGAATACGCAGACGGAGCTGTTCAAAAAGGACGGCGAAGAGGTGAAAAGGGGCGAACATATAGCTAAAGTAACGGGCGATATACGCGTGCTCCTCTCCGGCGAGCGCACGGCGCTCAATTACCTCCAGCGCATGAGCGGCATAGCCACCTATACCCGCCGCGTGGTAAAACTTTTGGAAGGCTGCAAAACAAAACTTCTCGACACGCGCAAAACTACCCCCAACATGCGCATATTTGAAAAATATGCCGTAAAGGTGGGCGGCGGGGTGAACCACCGCTATAACCTTTCGGACGGGATACTGCTCAAGGACAATCACATAGGCGCCGCCGGCGGAGTGGGCGCCGCTATCGGGGCGGCGCGCGAATATGCCCCCTTCGTGCGCAAGGTGGAAGTGGAGGTGGAGAACCTCGACATGGTGCGCGAAGCCGTTGAAGCGGGCGCCGACATCATAATGCTGGACAATATGTCCGTGGAAGAAATGTCCGCCGCCATAGCGCTCATAGGCGGCAGGGCGGTCACCGAAATAAGCGGCAACGTGACGGAAGAGACCATCCCCCGCATAAGGGAGATAGGCGCGGACTTTGTTTCCAGCGGCGCGCTCACCCACTCGGCGCCCATACTCGACCTGTCCTTAAAAAATCTCCACCCCGTAGATTAAGCGTTAATTGCAAGCAAGACAAGTCGCGCAAAACACGCCTTTCGGGGCGGGTTCGGATTGCTTTGACTTGGTTAAGGTGAAATATGAAAGCCGAAGAAAGAAGAAAAGAGATACTTGCCATAGTCGGCAACAGCGACAACGCGCTGACCGCCGCCGTGCTCGCCGAAAAGCTCGGCGTCTCGCGCCAGGTCATAGTGCAGGATATAGCCATACTGCGCGCAAACGGGTACGACGTGATATCCACCAACCGCGGGTATATGCTCACCGCGCAAAAGAGCGCGGCAACGCGCGTGTTCAAATGCCGCCACACCTTTGAACAGATAGTTGACGAAGGCTATCTTGTTATAGGCCTCGGCGGCAGGATAGAGGATGTGTTCGTAAACCACAGGGTGTACGGCCGCATCGCCGCAAGGCTGGAGCTCTACAACAGCACACACGTGGAGGAACTGTACCGCTCGCTGGTGAGCGGCGCGTCCAAGCCCCTTATGGCGGTGACGGACGGCTATCACTATCACACGGTGTCCGCCGCGGACGAGGCGACCCTGGACAGGATAGAGGACGCCCTGCGGCAAGCCGGCTATCTTATAGAAATTTAAGGGGGCGGGTATGGTCATCCATCACGATAAAATGGCTTACGGCAAGCTGGACAGCCTCACAAAAAAACTCTCGCAGGACGAGCTGGAAAAAATGGCAAAGCTGCTCTCCAAAAACGGCGACAGCCAAAAAGATGAAAAAAAGCGGCAGGACGCCGCTTGCAAGGACAAAAAATAGGGCCCGCAACTTAAGGTTGCAGGCCTTTAAAATTATAATTGAATGCGCCATATTATGCCGTCTGCCGCGGTTTTGACCCTCTTTCAGGTTAAAATTTGCAGATCGAGCGCGCCGTGCGCCCGCATTCAGCGCGAGAGCATCCAGTCCTTTACGTTTTCCCTTGCGATTGGAACTATGTCCTCGCCAGTGTATCTGGAATTTTTTCCGCCGTTCGTATAAACAAAGTACTTGCCGTCCTTGGTTATGTACAGCGTCTCTTCGTATCCGTTCGGGTCTCCGGGTGCGCCGTAGGTGAACTTTTTGTCTACCGTAGAATCCAGCGTGTCGTAGGTGACGCCGTCTATCACTTTGCGCATAATTATTCACTGCCTTATCGTAAAATGTAAATCTGCCGCACTGTATATCGGCAAAATTTCCACGAATAATTTTAGCATAGCGTGCGGCCACTGTCAACGCCGGGCGGGATTTTGCGCGCCGCCGCCGATTATTGTTAAATAATAAATCGGTGTGTAAAAATACAACAATAAAATTTTACTTATATACAATTTTTCTTCCGCTGCGGGCGCGTGCGGCGTATGCGGCGCCAACCCCGGCGGCGGTATTTTTAGGTTTGTCAAGTAAAAATGCTTGACAGCGTTTTATAAAACGTATATAATTTTCTCTGTTAACGGGAGGTGCAGGTATGGCAGGCATCGGGTTTATGCGCCTGTGGGACATCTATTCGCCCCTTTTGACGCCCACCCAGCGTGAGATCACGGACATGTATTTCAATTTAGACCTCACCGTCTCGGAGATAGCCGAACAGAAGGGCATATCCCGCCAGGGGGTGTCGGAATGCCTCTCTTCCGCAAAGAAGCAGTTGGAAGAATATGAAGGCAAGCTCGGCTTTTCGCGCATCCTGCGCGAGGGGGAGATCGCGCTTTCGCTCGTACTCACAAGGGCGGGGCGCTGGGCGGAAAAGTGCGGTGAGGCTCACCCCGAACTGCGTGCGGAGACGGAAGAGTTGCGCCGCATCCTCGGCGCCGACTACTCTGCCGAAGCCGCCCGCCTCTGCAAATCGACGGATAAGGAGTAATATGGGAGCGTTTTCCTCACTTTCAGAAAGATTAAACCATATATTTTCCAAACTTACAAAGCGCGGCAGGCTTACAGAACTTGAAATAAAGACCGCCATGCGCGAAGTGCGCGTTGCCCTTTTGGAGGCGGACGTAAACATACAGGTCGCAAAAAAGTTCTGCGCGGACGTATCCGAAAAGGCCGTTGGGCAGGAGATTTTAAAGAGCCTCAATCCCGCGCAGCAGGTAATAAAGATAGTAAATGAAGAGCTCATCGCGCTGATGGGTTCCTCCAATTCAAAGCTCGTTGTGGCAAGCAAGCCGCCCACGGTCATAATGATGTGCGGCCTTCAGGGCGCGGGCAAGACGACGCTGTGCGGCAAGCTCGCCGTGTACCTCAAAAAGAACGGCAAGCGCCCCCTGCTCGTAGCGGGCGACATATACCGCCCCGCGGCAATAAACCAGCTCAAAGTCGTGGGCAAAAACGCGGGCGCCGAAGTGTTTGAAAAGGGCACGCAGAACCCCGTAAAGACTGCAAAAGAGGCGGTGGAATACGCCCGTTCGCAGGGGTATGATACCGTCATACTCGATACCGCAGGCCGCCTTGAGATAGACGAAAAGCTCATGCGCGAGCTGGAAGAGATATGCGCCGCGGTGGAAGTGTCGGAGATACTTTTAACGGTGGACGCCATGATGGGCCAGATAGCCGTAAACGTTGCAAAGACCTTTAACGAAAGGTTGGAGATAACGGGCGTCATCCTTACCAAGCTGGACGGCGACACGCGCGGCGGCGCCTGCCTTTCCATAAAGGCGGTGACCGGCAAACCCATCAAGTTTATAGGCACTGGCGAAAAACTGTCCGACCTGGAACCCTTCTATCCCGACAGGATGGCGTCGCGCATACTCGGCATGGGCGACGTTTTAACCCTCATTGAAAAGGCGCAGCAGGCAGTGACGGAAGAGGACGCCAAAAAGATGCAGCAAAAGCTGCGCGAAAATTCCTTTACGCTGGAAGATTACCTCTCTCAGTTTGAAAGCATGAAAAAAATGGGCGGGCTGCAGTCGGTCGTGTCCATGCTCCCCGGCGTAGGCGGCAAGCTCAAAGACGCCGATTTGGACGAGAGCAAGATGGAGCGCACCAAGGCGATAATCCTTTCCATGACCAAAAAGGAGAGGGAGGATCCCGTAATAATAAACGCGTCGCGCAAGCGCCGCATCGCCGCGGGTTCCGGCACCTCCGTACAGGAGATAAACCAGCTGTTAAAGCAGTTCGACCAGGTGAAGACGCTTATGAAGCAGCTTAAGAGCGGGAAGCGGCGCCTACCCTTTTAAACGAACAAAAACTTCATATAAGCGTCGCATTACCGTGTCGCGCTTGCGGGTATGTTCGGTCATGTACGTCTTTGTACACTCCCTCACATCTTCCGCACGCTCCTTGTATTGCTCGCTTCTCTGAAGTTTTGATTGACAAAAAATTTGGTAAAAAATAAATTTTTTATATATTTAAGGAGAATATCACAATGGCAGTTAAAATGAGACTTACCAGAATGGGCGACAAGAAGTCCCCCTTCTACCGTATCGTTGTTATCGACAGCAGAAAGGCTCGTTCGGGCGAATATATCGATAAGATCGGCTATATCGACCCCGTAAAGACCCCTGCGGAAGTAAAGATAGACGTTGAAAAGGCAAAGGATTGGCTCTCCAAGGGCGTTCAGCCTACGGAGACGGTAAAGAGCTACCTTGTAAACGCCGGCGTCATGGAAAAGAGCGCAAAACTTTCCGCTCCCAAGACCAACGACAAGAAAAAGAAGAAGGACTGATTTTTTCGCGCGGCTCACGCCGTGCCGCCTAAATAAGGAGGAAGGTGAAAGCATATGCTTGAACTTGTAAAATATATCGTTGAACAATTTGCCGAACACAAGGACGCCATAGAATATAAGGAAGAAGAAAAGGAGAACTGCGTGGAGATCACCGTCTGCCTCGAAGATTCCGATATGGGCAAAGTGATAGGCAAGCAGGGTAAGATAGCCAAGGCGCTGCGCACGCTCGTAAAGGCTGCCACGCCCAAGGGCGCAAAAAAATACTCTGTAGAGATCAAGGGCAAGGAAGTTGCCGCTCAGTAACGGCATCATTGCAGTATTTGCGGCATATTGCCGTATGTAATTTGGTCAGACGGGCATTTTTTGCCTTAAAGGCGCACAGTGCGGCGCCGTTTTGGCCGGGATATCGCGGGCCGTGCTATTTAAGCGCGGCCCTTTTTAAAAATACAGGATGGTTATGCAAAAATATCTCACCGTAGCAACGGTCTTAAAGCCGCAGGGCATCCGCGGCGAAATAAAGGTGATGCCCCAGACGGACAGCGCCGAAGATCTAAAAGGCTTTACGTCGGTAATAATAGGCGGCGAACAGTATAAGGTGCTGGCGTGCAGGGCAGCCGGCGGCTACGCCTACCTCACGCTGCGCGGCATTGCCGATAGGAACGCCGCGGAACTTTTGCGCGGCAAAGAGGTGCTCGTAGACCGTGAAGAGGCGCCAGAACTTCCGCAAGACAGGGTCTACATAGCCGACGTTATAGGGTGCAGCCTTGTCACTTCCGAAGGCGAAGTGCTGGGCGAAGTCGCCGACGTCACTCCCGCGCGCACCGACATATATACGGCGCTCATAGGCGGCAAGAGCGTGCTCTTCCCCGCCGCGGACGGGGTCATACTGTCCGTGGACGTCAAAAACGGCACCGTCACAGTGGATAAAAAGCGCTTTGAGGAAGTGGCGGTGCTCTGACATCCCTTTCCTAAGCATAAAATAACGCAATTTGTGATCCGACAATGAATATCACCGTTTTAACGCTGTTCCCCGAAATGTTTGCACCCCTTAAAGAGAGCATAATAGGCAGGGCGGTAAACAGCGGAAAACTCAATATAAAAATAGTAAACATACGCGACTATGCGCAAAACAAGCACTTAAAGTGCGACGACTACCCCTTTGGCGGCGGTGCGGGCATGGTGATGATGCCTCAGCCCGTCGGTTCGGCAATAGACGCGGTCGATCCCGAACATCGGGCGCACCGCATATTCATGTCGCCCAGGGGCAGAACGTTCAGCCAAAAGATTGCGGTGGAACTGTCTGCAAAGCAGGACATACTTCTGCTCTGCGGCCACTACGAGGGCGTCGATCAGCGCGTCATAGACCTGTATATGGATGAAGAGCTGTCCATAGGCGATTACGTCTTGACGGGCGGAGAACTTCCCGCCATGGTGGTGTGCGACTGCGTGGCAAGGTATGTGGACGGGGTCATCTCTGGCGAGAGCTTAAAGGACGAAAGTTTTGCCTCCGAGCTCTTGGAGTATCCGCAGTACACCCGCCCGGCGGTCTATAAGGGGATATCCGTGCCCGAAGTGCTCCTTTCCGGCAACCATGCCGAAGTGGACAGGTGGCGCGCCGAACAGGCGCTGGAAATAACCCGCAAAAACCGCCCCGACCTGCTTAAAAGATAGCCGTCCTTGCAAATCATTCCCGCGCGGCAATTTTGTGAGTGTAAGTGCGCGGCCCGCGCGGCAATTTAGTGAGGTTTATATGAAGACTATCCAATGGTTTCCAGGGCACATGACCAAGGCGATGCGCATGATGCGTGAAAACGCCGCCCTCTGCGACGGCGCCGTCATCGTGCTGGACGCGCGTTGCCCCGCATCTTCCTTCAATGCAAAGATAAAGGATATATTCCGCGGCAAGCCCGTGCTGTATGTGCTCAACAAATCCGACCTTGCGGAAAATACCGACGAGTATTTAAAGCTCATCAGGTCGGGTGGGGCAGCGGCGGTGGCGCTGAACGCAACTCAGAGCGGCTGCCGCAGGGCGCTCTTTGCCGCCTGTGAAGGGGTGGTGAGCGAAAAGCGCGAACGCGCCCGCGACAAGGGGTATGAACGCACTTTCCGCTTTATGGTGACGGGCGTTCCCAACACGGGCAAGAGCACGGTCATAAACCTTTTATCCGGTTCAAAGCGCACGGTCACAGGCGATAAGGCAGGCGTCACCCGCGGCAAGCAGTGGATAAGGCTGGAAGGGTTTGAACTTTTAGACACCCCCGGCACCATGCCTCCGGCGTTTGAAAACCAGCTCTATGCCCGCCGCCTTGCCTATGTGGGCAGCATAAACGATGATATCCTCGATTTTGACGACATCGCCCTCGCGCTGCTTGAAGACATGGCGGAAAAGTACCCCGAAAGGCTTTCGGAGCGCTACGGCATAACCGATTTTTCTTCGCCGCTGGTTATGCTTGAAGGCGCCTGCGTGCGCAGGGGGTTCATGCTGCGCGGCGGGGAATACGACTACGACCGCGCCTGCAGGGCGGTGGTGGACGATCTGCGCAAGGGGCGGCTGGGCAGAATAGCGCTCGACAGTGCGGAGGACGTCCGCTCGCTTCGGTATTAAAATGGATAAGCTGGCAGAAGAGAGGGCGCTGCATGCCCAAGGATATAAGTACGTCTGCGGCGTGGACGAAGTCGGCCGCGGCCCGCTGGCGGGGCCCGTGGTGTGCGCCGCGGTCATCATGCCCGCGGACGGCATAATAGACGGCGTGGACGACAGTAAAAAGCTGTCTGCAAAAAAACGCGAAAAATTGGCGGCATTGATACGTGAAAATGCAATTGCGTGGGCAATATGCCGTATCGAACCGCAGGTGATAGACCAAATAAACATACTTCAGGCCACGCGGCTGTGCATGAAAAACGCCGTGGAGAGCCTTAAAGTAATGCCCGACTTTGTATTGACGGACGGAAATATGACGCTGGATATAGCTATCCCGCAAAAGTATGTTATAAAGGGGGACGCAAACTGCTACTGCATAGGGGCGGCGTCCATCCTTGCAAAGGTCTGCCGTGACGGCATAATGGACGGGTATGCGGGGCAGTACCCCGAGTACGCCTTTGAAAGCAACAAGGGCTATGGCACCGCGCGGCACATCGCAGCCATAAAAGAGCACGGGATATGCCCCGTTCACCGCAGGAGCTTTACAAAAAAATGGGTATGATTTTCGGCAGTTCCGGGCAAAAAACGGGCAACAGGCGCACGGGGGCAAAGGGCGAAAAACTTGCCGTAAAGTACTTAAAGCGCCACGGGTATAAAATTTTAAAGCGCAATTGGCGCAACCCGTTCGGCGAGGTGGATATCATCGCGTCGTGCGGCGACGCCGTCGTGTTTGCCGAAGTAAAGACGCGCCTTTCGGACGAGTTCGGCACCCCGTCGGAGGCGGTGAACAGGATGCGGCGCGAACGTTACATAAAGGCGGCGCGCTATTTTTTTGCGGGAAGGGAGATGGACGCCGTAGTCCGCTTTGACGTCATAGAAGTGTACGAAGGGCAGATCAATCACATCATTTCCGCCTTTGAAGCGTAGCGCAGCCTTTCCATATAATATATGGAATAGGCACGGCTTGCTTAAAGCGGAGTTTGCATAGAATAAGTCCTTGGCACTCAGCGAAAATATTTCAAAGAAAGATTTTCGCTGAAGAGGAGGCACCGCGGCAAGGGGTGGGCGGACGCACAAATGC